>CAZWGG010000096.1:0-11630 GCA_964633305.1 uncultured Bacteroidales bacterium | reverse complement strand
ATTGGAACTTACATGCCAATACGCAAATTGTTGATACCATTTCTTATTCAGGAACTTCTTGCTTAAATCTTCTTCCTGGCAAAGTTGGACAAGCTTTGACATTGGCCCCTGCCAATCAAAATCAGTCTTATTTATTTTCATTTTGGGCAAAGCCAGCAGCAAATTATGACCCTGGCAAACCTGCAGAATGGGTTGTGAATATAAAGAGTGGAACCAACATAGAAAAGACCCTGACCCTGCAAATAAATAATAGTAATCACTGGGAATATTATTTTCTGGAGATCGATCTCTCTAAAATTACTTCCACTAATTTATCTATAGAGATGACCCCTTCCAACAAAGGAAATGTGAACGTTTACATTGATAATGTCGGATTTGCTCCTTTTGATAATCCATTCCAGTCCTCAGTATATGATCCTCTATACGATTTTACAACGAGTGAATTGGGTCCGTACAACAGTACTCTGCGACGTATTCACGATCCTCTGAAGAGAATCACAGGTCAAACTGACCATACAGATGGCCTGGTTCGGATGGTAGCCTATTTCTTATCGAGACAGGTTGATGGAAGTTTCTCCAAAACAGAGCCAAATGCGCTCATCAATTTTCAACCCATGGGAGGTTCTTTCATTGATCGCTTTATGAATGATGGAGATTATTCAAACAATTGGGCCCCTTCACAATCTTCGGCATGGTCAAGTTCAAAAGGATTCTTAATACATAGCGGAAATACGACCGATAGTATTGAGTTTAATGTATCTGACTACACTGAAAATTATGTTGTACAAACAGAAGTTGAAACAGGGTCTTCATTAACCGGGGATATTGGCTTAAGTGTAGGTACGGAGTTAAAAATTTGTTGGGATCATTCAATTTCAGCCTGGTTGCTTCAGGATATTAAAAATTCCAAACAAGAAAGCCCCCTGTTTAGCAGTACAAGCCCTGGCAATCAGTGGACTCTCATTTTGAGTAAAGATATGGTTTTCTTTTTTGTAGATGGCCGGTTAACTTTTAGTTATCAACCAAAAGACATGGTATCTGGGGCTTTAAGCTTGTTTGCTACCAATGATGTAAAGTTTCATCATTTCATGATAGGTTTGAACCCCCAGATTGGTATTAAATACCTCGATGGATATGGCAATACCTTGCAAGGTCAGGCACTTGAAGGAACAAAAGTAACAGTGACAAATACTATTTATGATGAAGCAGTCCGGGCGGCTATTACTACCCAACCTGCCATGTTGGAACAAGGAAGTGGGGCCATATTAAGTTATCGCCCGGATGCAGTGACTTCATTTAACTGGGAAACCGGAATAATGCAGGGGGCAATTTCTGAAGCTTTACCGGAAGATGAAAACTATCCATACAGTAGAAAAGTATACGAACCTTCCCCTTTGGCCAGACCAATAAAAATAGGGGCTCCTGGAGAAAAGTTTGCCATTACCGGTGGAGATAGTGATCATGTGGTCGAATATAAATATGGACTAAACACGGAAAGTATCTTAGGATTACCTGCCAATAAGTACTTGAAGACTATTCGTACAGATCAAAATGGAAATCAGCAACATGCAATAACAAACTCATTTGGTGAACAGGTGCTGGGTTCAATTAAAATAAGTCCTGCTGATATCTCCAATTCAGTTGTTTCCACTTTTGATGAGAATGGACATAGTGAAGCAGAACGTCTTCCAAACTATTTCAATCCGCCTTCGGGATCCCCAGCTACAGATTGGCAGCGGGTTTCACGTTATAATACTCGCAAGCAGCTATTGTCATTATCGGAACCAAATTCCGGAACAATAAACTATGTATACGATGTCAATGGATTGGTCCGCTTTTCTCAGAATGAACAACAGGCAAGCACCGGAGTAATTTTATATCGAAAATACGATTCAGCTAACAGGCTCATTGAAGAAGGCCACTTTAGTTATACCTGGAACCGGGAGGAATTAGAATCGAAAGCTACAAACGACCCTTCATGGCCAGGCACAAATCAATCTGTAAAGCCTCAAAATAAATACTACTATAATGGAGATGAAAATACGCTCAACGATTTAGGGCATCTCACAAAAGTAGAGGTAATGAATAAATCCGATTATAATCAAGTTGATGTAAGTATTCAAACAGAATATAATGATAGACAAAAGGTAGAAAAAACAACATTATCATTTCCAGCAACTGGCGAATGTTTTGTGATTCAGTATGGTTATGATAATTTAGGAAATGTGAATAAGACAACTTATCCATCTGGCTTGTCCCTATCTAATATTCGGGATGAAATTGGAAGGGTGAGTGAAATCTTTGGATCAGATAGTAAGAAAATTCTCGGGCTCACATACAATGCCGGAGATCAGGTGCTTACTGAGACCAACTACCTTGTAGATTCGGATTCGCCAACAACTGCTTATAAATATAATTCTCAAGGATGGATTACAGAGATTAGCAGTCCCCAGTTTACTGAAAAATTAACATATACAAATGGAGGGTATAATGATTCTGCGTATTATAATGGAAATATAGCTTCCAAAGAAATTACCTTACAAATTCCGGAAGGAAGTACGCTACCAAAGAGCTTAACGTTTAAGTATGCGTATGATTCTGCCTATCGGGGAACAGTTCTGGGATGTTACCTGGATTCAAAAATTGTAGATCGTTGGTCGTTAGGAACTTCGTCACCTATTACCTACGATAGTAATGGAAATTTTTTGTCTGTTAATGATGAAGTATACACCTATGACAAGGGTACAGACTTTGTAATGAATACAAATGGTTCGGCCCAACAAGATTTTACTAAAAATGAGAATAGTGCAGTAATTAGTGCAGCGCCAAGAGGGATAACTTCTATTCTCAGGGATATCTTTTCAGGAAAGCCAAATTCAATTGAGACATCTTCGAATGGAACGATCAACCTAACCTATGACAACAAAGGGAATAGGGTGCTAAAGGAAGTGAACGGAAGAAAGCAATTCTATGCCAGAAGTAATGCCGGGAGCGTTATTTCACAGCAAATTGAGAATGAAACTTCCAGTGAGACGAAGGACTTTTTATTTGGTCCTTCCGGCCTATTTGGAATTAAAGATGGTGATCAATATTATGCCATTGAAAAAGATCATATCAAGTCTCCGCGAATAGTTATTGATCCCCGGGGAAATATAGTTTCGTCTTATCAATACGAGCCATTTGGTTCGTTAATTGATCAATCGCAAAGCAATGTAGAGTTACTCAACTTCTTATTTGGCGGATACGAGCTAGATACTGAGACAGGAGTTTACAATGCCGGGGCAAGACTTTATGACCCTCTCTTACGTCGTTTTTATGAAGTAGATCCTAAATTACAATATGCATCGGGCTATGTCTTTGCTGGTAATAACCCAATGAATATGGTTGATCCAAATGGAGAAATGGCTTGGTGGGCTTCTCTTTTAGGGGCCATTGTCGGGGCAGTTGTCACCATAGCGACTGGTGGGGCCGGAGCTGTGATTTTTGGCACAGAAATAGCAGCTTCCGTTGCAGTTGGCGCTGTTGCTGGTACTGCTGGCGCAATTGCCGGTGGGGCAACTGCTGCCGGGGCTGCTGGTGAGAAGTTTACCGGAAAAATGGCCCTCATTGATGCATTAACAGGATTTGCCGGCGGGGCAGTAGGAGCAGGTGTCGGGGGCGCAGCCGGAGAAGCAGCAATGTCGTGGGCAGTAAGGGCTGGCAGAAATACAGTAAATGATATAGCCTATGTAACACGGCTTGGAACGGCCACTACATTAACAGTAGGTGGTTTCTCAGGAGCAGTGGCTTCTTCGGCAGTAGGTTCGGCGCTCACTGGTCAGCCCTTTTTTAGCAAAGAGACTGCTTTAAACGTGGCCATAGGTACTATTGCCGGTGCAGGAGGGGCATTAATGGCCTCAGGGGCACACTTTGGCTGGTTTGGTAAAGTAATGCCTGTCAAATTGACTGCAAATGACTTTGATAAAATTGATTTTAAAGTGGATATTGGCAGTCATAATCAGAAGTTATTAACGATAGTGAGTGATAGCGATTATGTTTCTACTAAACAGTCAATTATTAATAGATATGGAAGTGTGGATGACGTATTCCGAATGTCATCTACAGGTCCACAAAATGCAGATGTTATAGCTTTACATGGGGTTGGGAGATATGTCTTCCCTATGACCACTGAAAGATATTCTCAACCAATGTCAGCAAAATTATTTGGTCAATATTTAACCCAATATCATCCTTATCTTAAGGCTGAGGCTTATCATGGAGGTAATGTGCCACCGCTTAAACTTTCAATATGCTTTAGTGCATTACCTGGCAGGTTTGGGGGAAGCGTCGGACAGACAATAGCCTCTGCATTAGGGCGTACAACATACGCAGGAAGAGGTGTTGTTTATCCTGCTAACCTGGATCAAAATTGGATTAGATTTAATTCGTAAAAATGAATCAATTACAAACTATACAATTGAATAAACTCCAACTGAAGGAATTTAGGACGATAGCAGGATATGCCAATCAAGATATAAAATCAATTGAAGAAGGTTTTATTAAAGTTACTTACCACAGAATAAATTCTATGCCGGAAGCCAGGAAGATACTGTCCCGGGCTTCAATAGAAGAACGAAAAAAGAGAAGTGAAACATTCCTGGAAGGTTTGGAATATCGCGATAAAATCCCTCAAGGAATGCATGACCGGGGTGAAGCTTATGTATTTGCAGATCATGAATTAGAAGCTGAAAGAGACTACCGTGGCCATCGCAATCATTTACCTATTTATGCCAGAACTATAACTATTCTTCATAAAGTTGTAGAAGAAAATGAGGTTTGGGATGTAACCTTAAAACCACAGGATTGGGGTATAGATGAGAAAGAAGAAATGTATAATATTGTGAATATAGGAACATTGGTACTCAAAAAGAATGCTTCGGTTATTGTAAGAGGTAATGCATTTATTCTGACTTGTCAACACCTTATAAAAGAAGAAAAGACATGCAAGCCATTTGATATTGGTATTTTGGGTACACCCCATGGTTTTGGGTTGCGATCAGGAGATTTTGATGGAAAAAATGGGCTCAATGGCGAACATGGGGCCTATGGTGAACATGGGGTTCCTGTTCAGATTAGCTCCTCTCTTTTGGGAGCTGTTTTGTATTCAACTTTTAAGCCTGAACAAATGCATGGCAAAAATGGTACAGATGGTCAAAGTGGACAAAATGGAGAACATGGCCTTAATGGCGGGGCATGTAGAATTACTGAAATTAATATTCGTATGTTAAGTACAGATGTTCCCTTAAAAATAGGTGTTATTCCTGGCAACGGCGGCAACGGGGGCAATGGAGGCAATGGGGGCAATGGGGGCGATGGAGGCAATGGGGTAGATGCTGTGAAGGCATTTAACCAGCTAGTAAGTCCTGGAAAAGGAGGAAAAGGAGGAAAAGGGGCAGATGGTGGAAGAGGTGGCAGGGCAGGCCACGGCGGAATATCTTCCAACGTTTTTATTACCGTTCCTAAAACGGATGAAAATTTGATTCAGTTTTTTGCCAATAAAGGAAAGCCTGGAATTCCTGGAAAAGGAGGGGAAGCAGGTTTTCCAGGAAAAAATGGAACAAATGGTAAGTCGCTAAATGGAGAAGAACCAGAAATTAAATCAAAGCCGGCTTTTGGAAAAAATGGTAAAGATGGCCGAGAAGGTAAAATCATGCCTGCCGCAAAGGTTTATATTAATAATGAATGGAAAAATAGGTAGGGTTATTTAATATATTGGCTTTGAATATAAAGGTAATCTTGTAAAACTTATTACTGACGTTCAAATAGCTTATAGACAATGAAAAAGTAACAAACAACACCACAATAATGTATAAAAATAATAGTAAATTCAAGGGTTGTAGCCCGCTTAAATCTTTTGTAACTTGATAAGTTTGATGCCCGCAATCGGCTAATATTCTTATACTCAACGTTAGTTTTCATGCAGAGAGACTGAATCAGCAGTGAAAATATGACTCTGAAAACCCCAACCCAAATAGCACATTTGCCAACTCCATCCACATGCAAATACTTCAGTAGGTTCACTCATAGTGACAATTAGTGTCTATGTTTTTGATTATATCCGGAGGTTATAGATAATAAGGTTAAAAAAAATACCATAAAAATTTTGAATATTTGATTTTTTTACCACTCCAGGTATCCGTCGTTGGGAAAAGCTTTAGGCGACACGAGGCTGATAGCCTTGTCTTTGATGTTTTCTTATCAGAGACTTTAAAAAATCAGAGTTTTCTGGCAATCACTATTTATAGTGACATCAAAGTAAAACATATCCCCATTTTTAATAGTAAATAGTTTCACGATTTATCGTGTTGTTTGAGCAGTGCAATTCAGCCAACTTTGATCTCTAAGAAATAACATAAAAAACTTTATGGCTCTATTTAAAAATATTTTTAAAGTAACAGTGCATAATCCCAACTACAAAAGGTACTGAACTTTTAAAACCATTAACCGGCATATTTATAGGCCCGATGAAGTGGTTACTCAGTCCCTATGTTCTTGGATATGGCCAAACAGCAATTATTATTAACAAATTAAATTAAATAATTATGAGCACAACAAGCAACAACCCCACTGTTTCGATTACTAATAAACTGTCTTACAGTGTGGATATTTATGACGTATTTAATCCTTCAGAAGGAAGTGAAAAAAGACCATACGAATACACAAAACTAGCGACAATTGAAGCCGGAAAAACTGTCGATGTGCAAACCATCAGGAGTGCATCCATGCTTCAGGCAATGTACACAGGGACATTTACAAAGCTTAACAACAACTACTATTACCAATTTCCTATAAAGGTAATGGCTGCTGTACAGTTTTCTTTTGACAACCCTCCTCCTATTACTTACACTATTGAACAAGCTGACGAAGACGCCATGCTACAATCCTTTTTATTCCATCGCTTTACAATGGCCAATCCGAATTCGGCTTTAACCAAAAACTTGTATAATGCCCTTAAAGGGGGGTCTTCAAAAAGCATAAATGAATTCTTTCAAGGGACAAAAAACTTCCAAAACTGTACACTTAGTTCGTGGAATGCAATAATGACATGGCTGCAAATGTTTACATCAGGGTGGCAAGGCCCATATTACCTTTATGAGAAAGCCCCAAACCCTGCACCTTCAGGTTATGTGCCAACACTTGTTGCAACCCTTGATATTGTTTCCAAAGCAAATAAGAACAGTGCCACGTTAACAATGTGTAGTGCAGATTCAGAAGGTAACCCGGTATTTTCCAACCCGTTAAAAACATCTAATATTGTAATGAACGGCGACGGCACAATGGGGGATGAGAACCCTGGGGCAGATATTCCCGTAAACCTTACCCCGGTTTGGATGAATGTGATCCAAACAACAATGCAAGATGGAAAACCTGTGTCTAACTACTTGGTTGGTCCCACAGTAACGGGAACCGTAGCTAATAAAGAAGTGGTTTCTTCTCAAACAGCACGTCAACTTCCTGGGAAGGGAAAGGATAAAAAGAAAGAAAGTACGTTCGATTCTGCCTTCAACAAAATATGTCAAAGTGTTGGGCTCCTGGTTGGACTAATTATGCTGGGAGAGTTTGCAGGTAAAATATTTAAGTCGAAAACAGCAAAAACAGAAAAAGCTAAAGAAGATGCAAAATCTGAAGAAGATTTTAAAGCGGAAGAAAAAACAATTGATTCAACCTCGGACCCGGATGTTGTAAAAGAAGCTGCCAGCGCTGAATTACAAGTTACCAGTGATGCCCAGGCTGTAGCAGACAGCTACCAGGAAACTTCCAAAGCGCTTCAGGAAGATACAATGACACAAACAATGGAAGAGACCCAACAAAAGATTGAAAGCGAAATGACGGAACAAATGGAAGATGGAGAAACTCCAACACCGGAATTTGAAGAGGCTGTTTCTGATATGCAGGCTTCGTTTAAAGAAGTACAAGAAGATATAAGTAAAGGTAAACTTAGTGACGCGAGTACCAAGCTATCTGATGCATCTGAAAAAATAGAACAGACCTTAGAGGAAAGTAGTGAAGCTATGGAAGAATGGGAACAAAATTCGCTTAAAGAATCTTCTGAAGCTGTAGATCAGGCAGCTCAGGAATCTGATGCATTGGATCAGGCCCAAGAAGACTATGAAGAAGATATGGATGACGAATCTGAAGACTCAGGCTTTGATGAAGATGAAGATTTTGCAGAAGGAGAAGATATCCCTTTTGCCGAATAAAAAACCTATTTGTTAACCAATTAAATATAAAAATTATGATTATAACATGGTATACAGATCCCTCAAAAGGAAATTTTGCTGAGAACCCTGGCAAGTTCTCATCATATTATCAATATGATACAACAACAAATAAACTTGTAAGGGTCAGACTTGAGCTGGGAAGAGAGACATCTGAATATGATACAGGAGCAACAACCGCTTTTTTAGACGATCAACGTTATGTTGGTTTTTCAACTGTCGTTTATATTGAGAAAGAAGCTGAATATCCTGATGAAGACTTTACGATTGATGCAAAAAGTGGTCTAATCCTGGTAAAAGGAGAAGCTTTAGATGTTAAGCCTAAAATAGGAGACAATGTAGTTGACATGTCAAGCTACTCTGAAACTCCTCATTTTGGAAACAGTGTTTCCAAAAATATTAATTTACCGGAAGGTATTGAAACAAAGCATCTCAGTCTTATTGCAAATGAGGCCATTATCACTAATAAAAATATTATTATTTCAGGAAGAAATGCTTCAGGAGTAGAATTGTCTGGGAACTTAAAAGCAAAGGTTTGTGATATAGTTGGAAAAGAAGATTTTGCATCAATATCTGATGAAGACATACTTAAAGCATTGAAATCTCAAGTTTCTGAAATTAAAACTCGATCAATTGCTCCGTCTAAGGAATCGATTGAGGGATCGCTGGAAGAGGTAGAAGATGTATTGAAAAGTATAAGAACAGAAATAGAAGAAGGAAGGATTACTCCCAATGAATCGTTTACCGAAGCTTTTTCTTCTTTTAGTGATTCGGTTGCCAAAGCAAAAACAGCATTATCAGAGAGCGAAGGGATCAAAGCTGCGACTGAAGAGCTGGCATCGGAAAAAGCAAAACTTCTATCAGCAGCAAAAACACTGGTAACCGAACAACAATACCAAGCAGAGGATATTATCAGTAAATCTGATAAAGCAATTGAAACAGCTCAATCCGAAAGTGAAACTTGGGAAGCTATTTCAAGCGAATATGAAGAGGTTGAAAGTGCCGAAACAATAGAAGACTATGAAAAAAGCATAGGAAATGTTGAAGAAGAACCTGTTGAGATTTAATAATTAAAAAATATAAAAAGATGAATTATCCAAAAATAACACTAAACAATACTTTACAAGAAAATGTATTGTTGTACGATGCTTTCCAGGACAACGAACAAGATACAAGTTTATCAAACTTTTTTGGTACCCAAACAAATATTGGTCAAATAACATCCGGTGCAACACAGTCATTTGATCCTATTCATGGTCCGGCATCAACTTATATCGTTTATGATAATACAAATAACCCTATTAAAAGGGTATGTACACTGGGGCTTGAACCGGAAGATTTCACTGTTGAACAAACAGACCTTGATATAATGAACAGTACCAATGCATTTATCAAACAATTAAATGATGCACCAGATAATCCCGAATGTACTGAATTTAAAAAGCTTATTAACGGAGGGAAGGCATCGGCCAGTAAAGTGAATGAGTTCTTCAAAAATACAAAAGATTACAGCAACTGTACTTTTATATCATACATGCTTGCTGTAGTTGCCATTGCAAGGACTCCTGAAACTATTAATAAACCACCTCAGGCCCAGATGTATAAAGTGAGTACATTATTGCAATACATGGGCATAGACTGGCCCGGCGGGTTCCCTGATATTGTCATTTCCGATTTCTTTTGCGGGGAAGAAAATGACATTTTAAAATTAGGTGGGAAATTGAATATCAATAATGTTACCTTCGAAGACGGCGTACTTGATCATATATTGTCATTCTTGCCCAGCCCTGAAATTATGTTCGAGGTTGAAGTAATTCTAAAACCCGGTTTGGCAGTAGGGACTACCTTACTTAAGTTTGTCTTTGACAACATTAAAATTCCCATTGGAGGTGGTAAAACCTTTGACATTGATAAGCCAACTATGATGCTGTCAATCAATCCCCTGTTTAAGTTTGTTGTGTTTGAAGTTAAAGCAACTATTCCGTTCATCATTTTCAATAGTCCTACATTTAATGCCGAAATTGCAATGACTATTGATAATGTAGAAGCAGAGATTGGTGTTGAAATTGATGGGAACAACCACTCGTTATTGACACCACCGGTAATGCAGGGAGTCCATTTTGACTCTTTTGGGGTCGGAATGGGGCTTATATTTGAACCACCGGGCTTTGCCCTTGGCCTTGAAGGTTCTTTCCATATTGGAAAAGGATCAACAACTATCCCTTTGGATGACAGTAATGATCAGTTTGCAATTGTTTGTGAAATGGAAGAAGAGGTACCTAACCCTCTTTACGTATCTTTTTATGTGCCAAAAATGGAGATGGAACAGCTTATTACGGTATTTACCAATACATCTGTTAACCTGGATTTCCCTGTTTCGTATAGTGACCTCTCATTTAGATGGGCAGAAAATCCTATGGAACCGGTTGTCCTTCCTGATGGTTCTTTAGCCCCGATGGGATACGGCTTTTGCGGGTATATGGACTTATTCGGGCTTAAGTTTTATGGCTATTTGGAAATAGACCTTAACACAGGTATTACCGGTAATGTATGCATGTCTGAGCTGTCATTCGGAGATGTCTTAAAAATATCCGGCAACAGTGAAGGTGTTAGTATAAAAGTTGACGAAAACGGCAACCCAATCCGCAATAATGCAATACCTAAAACAGCAAAAGAGAAAAAGGCACTTGATAATGCCAAAACAAAGCAACTAATAGCTCCCGGTGGTCCGGGTTTAACTGTTAGTACGTCAAAATCACCGTATTTCTCGTTAGATGCCGAGGTTAGCTTATTCGACATTGCAAAAGAAAAAATTGATGCAGAAATTTCAAACAAAGGTATTTCTTTCGAATTAGATTTCGGGGCAATTCTCGAAGCCAAAATGAAATGTGTGCTTGCCGACTATCACAATTTCTCGGGGAACTTTGGTTACGGACTAAACTTAGATGTTAACCTACCTACGCTACTCGGCTTTCACCTGGGTTCCATTCATTTGGATTCTGATTGTAATGTTGACTTAACAATTAATACCTCAACGGATAATATCGTGATGAAATTGGGTGGAAATTTCGATTTTGAAAGTATCAAACGCAACTTTGGCCCATTTGGGGTTGACATGAATATCAGTAAAATAACAGGACTAATAGAGGCCATTGCAAACTACATTATTAGCCATGTTGAAGAGTTATTTAGCGATATATTTAAAGAGGCTGAAAAATGGGCATCTTGTGTTAAAGACGAAGTGGTGAAAGGGGTAAAAGATGTTGCCAATGGCCTTAAAACAGCTTATGAAAAATCAGCCAAAGAAGTTGCTTCTATTATGCACACTGCAGGCTATCCCCTGGATATAATTGCTTCCGGTATAAAGTCTGC
>CAZWGG010000095.1:8097-11668 GCA_964633305.1 uncultured Bacteroidales bacterium | reverse complement strand
TTAGCATTGATTCAAATTTCTTCGAATTGGGAGGGCATTCTTTATCTGCTACAATACTGGTTAATAAACTAAAACAAATATTTGAAAAGGAAATTGCTTTAGTCGAAATATTCAAGCAACCAACAATAAGAAAACTATCGGAGTATATAAAACAAAGCAAAAAAGAAAAATTCACAAATATACAACCTGCAGAAAAGAAAGAATATTATCCATTATCATCATTACAAAACGGACTATATGTAAGCCAGTTGAAAGAAGGTTACATAACTTATAATATATCTTACTCATTTTTACTTCAGGATGAAAAAAATAAAGAGGAAATTGAAACCGCTGTCAATCTATTAGTTAACAGACACGAAAGTCTCAGAACTTCATTTGTTATTGTTGATAATAATCCTAAACAGTTTATTAACAATGACTTAAAAGTAAATGTAGAATATTTTGAAGTAGATCCAAATGATATAAAAAAAGCCATTGATAAATTTATACGGCCTTTTGATTTATCAATTGCCCCATTAATTCGTTTTGGGTTAATAAAAACTACTGATAATAATTATATCTTAATATTAGATATGCATCATATTATTTCCGATGGAATTTCCATGGAGGTAATTGTTAAAGAACTCATTCAGTTAATTTCTAAAAAGAAATTAACTGGCTTATCCATTCAATACAAAGATTTTTCACTTTGGCAAGAAAGAAACTTAAAGTTAAACAATTTTAAAAAACAAGAAAAATATTGGTTAAACCGGTTAAAAGGTGAATTACCCGAATTGGATTTACCTTTGGATAACCCAAGGGATAGTCAAGCTATTGTAAAAGGTGAAAGGTACATTTTCGAATTAAATCAAATTCAAACGAAAAAAGTTATTGAACTTATACACGATCTTGATGTAACATTAAACATGTTTTTGCTATCTTCTTTATATATTATGTTAACAAAGTGTTCAGGGCAAGAGGATATCATTATTGGTCATCCTGTAGCTGGCAGGACACATACAAACTTTGAGGATATTGTTGGAGTATGTATCAACATCCTTCCTGTAAGAAATCAACCAAACGGATTTAAAACAACAAAAGATTTTATCCATGAGGTGAAAAAAACTGTTTTACGTGATTATGAAAATCAAGATTACCCGTTTGATAATATAGTTAAAAAGTTAAATGTTACCCTTGATCCCAAAAGAAATCCTTTATTCGATATACTTTATACAACAACAATTGAAGAAATGAATATTCCAGGATTCAGATTTTTATTGGAAGACATGGAATATTCATTAACAAAGTTTGACATTTCATTTGGCGCGATGATGCGTGATGAAAAACTATTGTTTGGTTTTGAGTATGATACAAGATTATTTAATACAACCACCATTAAAAGGTATTCCGAATATTTTAAAAACATTATACTAAATATAATTGAAAATAAGGAAGTAAAAATATCTGACATTGAACTAATTGATGAAAAAGAAAAAAATCTGCTCTTAAAAGAATTTAACGACACATATCATAGTTATGCTGATAATAAGACTATGCACTGTCTTTTTGAGGAACAGGTAAGAAAAACTCCAGATTGTGTTGCTATTCAAATAGATAATCATCAATTAACATATAGGGAAGTTAATACTAAGGCTAATATTTTAGCTAATTATCTGCAGGAGTCGGGTATTAATTCCAATAGCATTGTTGGAATTTGTGTTCCTGTTTCAAATGAACTTATTATTGGTATTTTGGGAATTTTGAAAAGTGGCGCTTCTTATTTGCCAATTGAGAAAAACTATCCCCACAAACGAATTAATTTTATTTTAAAAGACAGTAATATTTCAACAATTATCACAAATAAAAAATATTCATCTCTGTTTAGTTTGACAGGTAATTTGAATAACACTAAAAAGAAGATATACACGAAAAAAAGGGAACAGATAAAGGATTTTAATAGTCTTCCTTTTCCTAATATTTCACTCATTGATTTTGAAAATAAATACCGCCATTTTAAAGGAGAATCAATTGTCAGTAACTCAATTTATTTGCAAGCGACAAGAGGTTGTCCTTACAAATGCCTGTATTGTCATGAAATATGGCCAAAAAATCATGTTAGAAGATCAGCAGAGAATATTTTTGAAGAGTTAAAAATATATTATGATTTAGGTATTAGAAGGTTTAGTTTTATTGATGATATTTTTAACCTTAACAAACGTGAAAGCAGTAAATTTTTTGAATTGATTTTAAAAAACAATTATGATTTACAGCTTCATTTTCCAAACGGATTACGAGGAGATATCTTAACAGAAGATTATGTTGATTTAATGGTTGAAGCCGGAACAGTCCATATCGTGTTGGCCCTTGAAACAGGTTCTCCACGTTTACAAAAACTTATTCAGAAAAATCTGAAAATCGATAAGCTAAAGTCAATAATGGAGTATATAGCAAATAAGCATCCAAAAGCAATATTACAGCTATTCACGATGCTTGGTTTCCCTACTGAATCGGAAAAAGATGCTATGATGACCCTCGATTTCATAAAAAGTATAAAATGGATTGATTGGCCTTATGTGAATATTTTAAAAATATATCCAAATACCAAGATGGAAAAACTTGCTTTAGAAAATGGTGTTGAACTCGATGATATTGAGGAATCATTAAATAAAGCATACTATGAACATTCTACAACATTGCCATTTTCAGAAGGTTTTGCTTACCAATATCAGACCGAATTATTACAAAGTTACTTTCTTAATAAAGAAAGGCTTCTTCAACGTCTTCCTTATCAAATGAAAGTTATGACTGAAGAAGAATTAACAAGTAACTACAGGGATTATTTACCTAAAAACGATATTCAAACCTTTGATGATCTCTTAGAGCTTGTTTCTATAAAAAAAGAAGAATTGACCAGCCTGGAGTTTGTTGATAAAGACTATGGTATTGTTCCTGATTTTAATAATAAAATAAAGGAAATTTTTCCTACGCCGGTATCAGAAAAAGAAACCAATCCACTTAAGATTTTGCTATTAGATTTGTCTCAAACATATAATGAAGGAGAAGACAGGTTTTTTGACCATATTGCACAACCTACAGGTTTGACTTATTTGTTAACATATTTGTATGATAAATTTGGAGATAAGGTTAACGGAAAAATTGCAAAACCTCTGATTGATTTCTATAGCCATAGTGAATTAAAACAATTAATAGACGAGTTCTCACCGGATATCGTTGGTGTTAGAACGTTGAGCTATTATAATAACTTTTTCCATGAAACAATATCCCTTATCAGGCAATGGGGTTATCAAAAACCTATAATCACAGGAGGGCCATACGCATCTTCAAGTATTGATACAATATTAGATGATTCAAATATTGATATTGTCGTTTTTGGTGAAGGAGAAGATACACTTTACGAATTGATAGATGAAATGATAAAAAATAATAAAGAATTGCCGGGTGACGAAAAACTTAAAAAAATTGACGCAGAGCTTGTAAGAATAAATCAAAAACTTGAAAATCGAAATTTTTTAAGCAATCCACCTTTAAATATAATAAAAAAGGAAAAAGAAAAAAAAGAAAATTTTGAAAG
>CAZWGG010000095.1:0-8087 GCA_964633305.1 uncultured Bacteroidales bacterium | reverse complement strand
TAGCTTTTGTTGAAGGAAGAAAATCAATACGGCCAAAACAAATTAAAGAAATTTTTATAGATGAATTTTTCGATTATGCAGGCACAAAGAAGAATGGCATTAATATTTCTTCTTCTGCAAATCCTAATGATTCGGCTTATGTCATTTATACATCTGGGTCAACGGGTACTCCTAAAGGAGTAAAAATTAGACATGAGAATATTGTAAATACACTTTTATGCAGAAAAAATGAATATAAGTTTACAACTGACGATGTTACTTTACAGCTTTTCCCATATATATTCGATGGATTTATTACTAGTTTTTTTACCCCTATAATTTCCGGTTCAAAAGTAATTTTGGCAAAAGAAAACGATGTTATAGACATTGATAAGTTAAGAAATATCATACAAAAAGACCAGGTTACTAATTTTATTAGCATCCCCCAGTTATTTCAATCAATTCTCGACACATTACACCCGGATGAGGCAAAGAGCCTGAAAATTGTAACCCTGGCGGGAGATTCCATTTCTAAAAATATTATTACTAAAATAAAAAACCTTAGTAATAAGTTGGAATTAGTGAATGAATACGGTGTGACAGAAGTAGCTGTTATGTCAACTATCAACAGATCACAGGAAAAGAATAAGGTGATTAATATAGGAAGACCTGTTTGGAATACTAAAATTGAGATTGTAGATAATTATGGCAATATTGTCCCGGTTGGTATATGGGGCGAAATGCAGATTATAAGCAGAGGAGTTGCCGATGGATATCTAAATAAACCTGAGTTGACACATAGTAAATTTGAGGTTGGTTCACCGGAAGAAGGTTTTAGATTATACAAAACGGGAGATATAGCACGTTGGTTACCCGATGGAAATATTGAGTTTAGCGGAAGAAAAGATTTACAGGTTAAAGTACGAGGTTTACGAATAGAACTAAATGAAATTGAGAATAATCTTTTAAAACATGAACAAATTGAGAAAGCTATAGTTGTAACAACTAATGGATTAAACGAAGAAAAGGCATTATGCGCATATTATAAAAGATATCCACGTTTTAAGACTGAATTATGGCCATCGGTAGCAGAATTTTTTATATATGATGAGTTGTTATATTCTGCTATGATTAACGATACAATTAGAAACAATGCTTACAAAAAAGCTTTAAAAAAAGTTGCAAAAGATAAAATTGTGGTGGAAGTTGGTCCGGGACCGGAAGTATTACTTAGCAGATTTGCAATTGAGGCAGGTGCCAAAAAAGCATATGCTATTGAGATTATGGAGGATACATACAACAAAGCTAAAAAAGCAATCCAAAAATATGGATATGAAGACAGAATTATTTTAATACACGGAGATGCTACAAAAATTGAATTACCTGAAAAAGCAGATATCCACTTATCAGAAATAGTTGGTCCTATTGGAGGATGTGAAGGATCTTCGGTTATCTTAAATAATACAAAGCATTTGTTAAAAGAAGACGCTAGTATTATCCCTTTCAGAAGCATAACAAAAATAGCCGCAGTTTATTTGCCGGAAGATATTTCTTCTTCTCCACGTTGGTCAAAAGTAACAGCAACTTATTGCAATAATGTATTTGAACATGTTGGTAAAGAGTTTGATTTGAGAGTTTGCATTAAAAATTTCCCCAAATCAAATATAATTTCTAACAACGATATTTTTGAAGACTTAGATTATACAAAGAAAATAGATGAAAACCAGGAACATGAAATACGTCTGGTTATTAGTAAAGACTCTTACCTGGATGGATTTCTTATTTGGCTAAATTTACAATTAGATAAAAAAGAAGATATAGATATCTTAAAAAATGAACATTGTTGGCTACCTGTTTATGTTTCTGCATTTTGTCCAAAAATTAGAGTTAAAAAAGGAGATTATATACAGGCGAAATGTTTACGTAAGTTATCAAGTAATAGTATAAATCCTGACTTCAAATTAATTGGCGAAATTATTAGTAAAAATAATGATAATATTCCATTTGAAGTGGATTTACCTCATATTGTAGATACTTATAAGTCAAATGATTTTTATAAAAATCTGTTTGAAAATAAACCTATTGATAATCAGTTGTCCATAAATCAATTACGGAAATATCTGGGCAAATATCTTCCCGAGTTTTACATTCCTCAATTTTTTATGGAAATTGAAGATGTTCCATTAACACCAACAGGTAAAATAGATAAAAACGCTTTACCAAAACAAGAATTAAAGGCTGATGAAACATACGTTGCCCCAAGTAATGAAATAGAAAAAAAGATAGTTGAAATTTGGGCCGAAGTATTACATATTGATGAGAGTATTATTAGTATCAACAGCAATTTCTTTGAAGTTGGAGGCGATTCCCTGAGTATAATCAAAATGAATAGGATGATCACAGAGGAATTAAACACAACTATTTCAATGGCAAATATTTTTAGATTACCAACAATAAAAGCAATTACAGATTTCATTAGAGACGGAGAAAAGAAACAATTACAAACAGAAGAACAATTGAACGATGCAGTTGATGTAAGAGAAAGCACCCTAAGTATTATTGGTGATTTAGATTGAGAATGGTAAAGGACAATTTAACATATACCGGATTAGAAATAGCTGTGATAGGAATGTCTGGAAAATTTCCAGGCACTTCGGGGATTGATGATTTTTGGAATAAATTAATAAGTGGGGAAGAATTAATATCATTTTTTTCAGATGATGAACTTCTAAATTCAGGGATTGATAAAAAACTTGTATCTAATCCAGATTATGTAAAAGCCAATAGTTATCTTAAATACAAAGAAAATTTTGATTCGTCTTTCTTTGGATATTTACCGGATGAAGCCAAAATGATGGATCCTCAAATGAGGATTTTACATGAGTGTACCTGGGAAGCATTAGAAAATTCCGGATATAATCCATACGAGTATAATGACAAAATAGGGTTATTTGCTGGTAGTGGCAATAACTTTGTTTGGGTTGTTAATTCTGTACTAAAAAATATGAATACTTATGTTGATGGATTTAGTGCAGAGTATTTATCAAATAATGATTTTTTATCAACAGCTATTTCTTACAAATTGGGATTAAGGGGCCCATCTGTAACATTAAATACTTCCTGTTCTACATCACTTGTTAGTATTCATTTAGCTGTTAATAGTTTGCTACTAGGTGAATGCAAAATTGCTTTGGCAGGAGGGGCTACCATTAGAAATTTTTCAAAAAAAGGGTATTTATATAGAGATGGTATTGTAGGTTCTCGCGATGGCCATTGCCGTGCTTTTGATGCAGGAGCAAACGGGACAATTGGCGGAGAAGGGGCCGGAATTGTAGTCTTGAAACGTTTAAAAGATGCAATAAATGGCAGGGACAATATTCTTGCTGTTATTAAAGGATCAGCAATAAACAACGATGGCGATGAAAAAGTAGGTTTTGCAGCACCCAGTGTAGAAGGACAGTGCAGCGTTATAAAATCTGCTTTAAGAATGGCACGGGTAAATCCGGAGAGTATAAAATACATCGAAACACACGGAACAGGAACTGAACTTGGAGATGTTGTTGAATTTGAAGCTCTAAAACTTGCATATCCTCAAAGTAATAATCATAAATATTACTTGGGTGCAGTAAAAACTAATATAGGACATTTGGATACTGCAGCCGGTATTGCAGGGTTTATTAAAACCGTCTTAATGCTTAACCACAAACAGATACCTCCAAACATTCATTTTCAAAAACCCAATCCTAAACTCGGTTATCCAAATAGCTCATTTGTCGTTAACCATAAACTTGTTAAATGGACAGATACGAATTCTTTATTAAGGGCAGGAGTAAGCTCATTTGGAATTGGGGGCACAAATGCTCATATTATCTTAGAAGAACCGCCGAAAACAAAACCTGAAATTTCTGGAAAAGAGTATCATTTATTAACATTTTCTGCAAAATCATTATCTGCTTTAGAAAGATTACAGAAGAATTTTAGTGAGCATATTACGGGTAACCCTGGTATTAATATTGCCGATGCTGCCTATACTTTAAAAACTGGCAGGACTTCATTTGCATACAGGGGGATATTAATTGCCAAAAATGCTCAAGAAGCATTAACTATATTAAAAAACAATGATACTTCTAATATAAAAATATCAAAAGTAAATAGTTCCTCAAAAACTATTGTATTTATGTTTCCTGGTCAGGGATCACAGTATACCGGAATGGGAAAGGGAATATATTTACATGAAAAGGTATTTCGTGAAAATATGGATAAATGTTTTACCCTGGCAAATGAACTAGGTGAAAAAAATCTTAAGGAAATACTATTTTCAGAAAATGTACCAGATAATGAACGAATAACAAATACAAAATACGCACAACCCATTCTTTTTATTATAGAATATTGTCTTGCTAAATTGTTAATACATTGGGGTATTAACCCTAATTTTATGATTGGGCATAGTTTGGGAGAATACGTGGCAGCCTGTTTAAGCGGGGTAATGAGTTTAAAAAATGCTATTAGCCTGGTATTAAAACGGGGCAGATTAATGTCTGAATTACCTGAAGGAAGAATGATAAGTGTCAATCTTTCTGAAGAAAGTGTTAGAAAATTCTTGCAGAATGGTATTTCGTTAGCAGCAATAAACAGTACTAATTTTTGTGTTTTATCGGGGAATAGTGGGGATATAGAGAAGCTTGAACAAAAGTTAAAAGAAAATAAAATTGAATACCGGAATTTACATACTTCACATGCATTTCATTCAAGTATGATGGACCCCATATTGAATGAGTTTGCCAATGAAACAGATAAATTGCTAACTGATTGCAAAATAGAAATACCTTATATATCGAATATTTCCGGTGATATTGTCAATTTAGCAAAAGTGGAAACCGGATATTATTGGAGCAGGCAAATACGTGAAACCGTTAAGTTTGAAAAAGGAATAGCCGAACTGCTTAAAAATGACGATGTAATATTCATTGAAGTTGGACCGGGATTGGCATTAAGTTCTTTTGTTAATGCACATGCTCAAAAGAAAAATTCACATAAAGTAGTAAACCTGCTTCGACATGTAAAAAACAATGAGCCGGATAACAAATATTTACTTCGCAAAGTAGGTGAACTCTGGATGTATGGGCTAAAACCAAACTGGCAAAAGTATTATGAAAATGAACTTCGATATAAAATATCTTTACCCACATATCCTTTCGAAAAGATCAAATACCCTGTTGATATTGATCTATCCAAGATGTCCGGGATTGGCCAGGATATTTCATTGAAGAAACAACCTGATATTTCCGACTGGTTTTTTGTTAATTCATGGAAAAAGACATTTATCTCTTCAGAAGTTCAAAATAAGGATCAAAAACAAAAAATATTGCTGTTTTACAGGGACGGTAAAGCCTGTAGAGGTTTAATTTCTAAGATACAGAAAGGGTTTCAGAGTCCTGTGTTTGTTAATTTTGGAGATGAATTCAATTTTAATGCAGATAAAACTTATGTTATTAATCCCTTATTGGAAGATGATTACAATGAATTATTTAAAAAACTTAAAGAAACTAATAACTTACCCGATGTAATTGTCCATACTTCTTTGGTTTCTGAAAGGTTAAATCAAGATCTTTCCGTTGAAAGCATGCACGAGTTGCACAAAACAGGATTTTATTCTTTATTGAATATACTGAAAGCGATAGGAAAAAATAGTATAAACAAAAAAATAATAGTAAATGTCCTAACTACCCACTTACATGATGTATATGATACTGACCAGGTAAATCCTGAAAAATCAACTATTCTCGGGGCAATTAAAACAATTCCAAAAGAATATAAAAATGTTCTTTGTAGAAATATTGACATATGTCTTGAAAAAGGGACAATTAACGAATTTTTATCCGACCAGCTTTTTAAAGAACTGCTAACAGAACGGGATGAGATAGTTGCATACAGGCAAAAAACACGGTGGGTACAAACCCTGGAACCTTTAGTTTGTGAAGAATTAGTGGGGAAAAGTTCTTTATTTAATGATCACAAAAATTATTTAATAACCGGTGGGACTGGAGGAATAGGAATTGTCATTGCTGAATATTTATCGAAAGAATATAACGGACTAAATATTATTTTGTTAGGAAGGAAAAAGATACCGATAAATGATAACTGGGCTTCATTATTAAGCAAAACCGAAAACAACGATCCATTTAAATCCATTATCAAGAAGATTATTGAGATTGAAAAAAGAGGGGCAAGAGTATATTATATCCGGGCAGATATTGCAGACTATGAAAAGGTGAAAGGCCAAATCAGGGAACTGGAAGAAAAAATCGGAAACATTAATGGTATCTTTCATTCAGCAGGTATAGCCGATAATGCCGGATTAATACAAACCCGGAAAGCTGAAGATAATGAAGAATTTTTTAAAGCAAAAGTTACCGGAACAATAAATATAGACAAGTTATTTGCAAGTCATGATCTCGATTTTGTCATTCTTTGTTCATCTTTAGCATCCTTGCTGGCCCCTCCAGGTCAGGTAGGATATGTGGCGGCAAACAGCTTTTTAGATTATTACGCAAGGTACTCATCATTAAAATATAACAGGAAAGTAATAAGCTTTTGTTGGGATACCTGGAAGGAAACAGGAATGGCATCAAGGAACAAAAAGTTAGCCTTGAGTTCAAATTATGGTATTACAAATGAAGAAGGAATAAAAGTTTTAAAGGGAGTTCCTAACGATATGTATCCGCATATATATATATCTTCAGTTAATCCTATTGACATTTTAAAATCGGAAGTTTTCAATAAAGCTTTCAGTAATGAAGAAAAATCTATTCATCATATTGAAAGACCTGAGTTAGCTTCAAAATATAAAGATCCTGAAACTCAAACCGAAAAAAAACTCGCTAGTATTTGGAGTAAATTTTTCGGGATTTCTTCTATTGGTATAAATGATGATTTCTTTGAATTAGGCGGAGATTCGATAAAAGCAATGTCAATAGTTGCCAGAATTCAAAAAGAATTCGATAGTAATATTTCATTGCCCCAGTTTTTCCAAACCCCAACAATACATAACCTTGCAAAAATCATCGATCATTCTGATATTTCCGGCTTTTCCAAAATTAAGAAAATTGAAAGTAAAGAGTACTACCCGTTATCATCCTCACAAGAGCGACTTTTTTTCCTTCAAGAACTTGACAGTGAGAGTTTGAGATACAACATGCCACAGATATTTGTTATTCATGACACTATTGACATAATAATTTTTGAGAAAGCGATAAATAAACTTTTGGACCGTCACGAAATTTTAAGGACATCTTTTCACTTAATTAATGGGAAACTTGTTCAGAAAATTCATAGGGATATTATTTTTAAATTAGGGATAATTAAAACCTCTGAACCTGAATTAAGAAATAAGATTCGGGATATAATAATCCCTTTTAATCTTGAAAAGGCACCTTTACTGAGGGTTAAGCTTATTGATGTGGAGGCGAAGTATACGATTATGTTTTTTGATATGCACCATATTATTACCGATGGCAAATCAATGAACTTACTTACCTCCGAACTATTCAGGTTGCTAAAAAATAATGAATTACCAGGAATGGATATTCAATATAAAGAGTACGCATATTGGCAAAAAAGTCAAAAGCATTTTACATTATTAAAGCAGCAACAAGACTTTTGGTTATTGAATTTAAGCGGGGATATCCCTGCACTTAACCTACCCTATGATTTTCCACGGCCGGCAATTCAAGGTTACAAAGGAAATGTAGAACGTTATTCTTTAGATATTCACGAAAAAGAAGTTATAAATCAACTTGTTCAAGAAAATAACATCACTTTGTTTAATGCTTTGCTATCTGTTTTTAATATTCTTCTATCAAAATTATCAAATACCTCTGATATAATTGTCGGATCGCCACTAGAAGGCAGACGTCGTGACGAATTCCAGGAAGTACTGGGATTATTTGTAAACACATTACCATTTAGAAATACCCCCGATAAAAAACTTACATTCATAGATTTCTTAGACCAAGTAAAAAATAATACTTTAAATATAATTGATAATCAAGAATATCAATTTGATAATTTAATCGAAAAGTTATCTCTTATCAGGGACAGAAGCC
>CAZWGG010000094.1:0-11756 GCA_964633305.1 uncultured Bacteroidales bacterium | reverse complement strand
GCGCGCAAAAACAGAAACGGCTATGCAACACCAGTAATTGCTGATGCTGGCAGAAGTGCAGACGGGTTCTTACGGAGTGGAAATGTCGTTGTTGAAACTGATGCTTTAGGCAATGCGGCGGTGTTGGATGTTTATAAGTTTTTAACACTTAAAATGGAAGATTCCAAAAAGCTTATAAAAACTTTTTTGATGATCCCCAGGAATTCACGGGGGCTGGTCGTGAAAAACCAGAACCTACTGATATTGATGCAGTAAAAATTGGTTTTTTAGGGCCACTGGAAGGTTCTGTATTGGTACCACAAGGCATCCAAATGCTTCAGGGGGCAATGCTGGCTGTTGAAGAAGCAAATCAAAAAGGTGGCTATAAGGGAATCCCTTTCAAAATAATGGAACACAATGATGTAGGATTATGGGGTGCAGCTGCCAATGAAGTGGTAAAAATGAATGATGAAGGTGTATGGGCATGGCTGGGTACTATAGATGATATTAATACACATGTAGCTTTAAGAGTTACATTAAAATTAGAAATTCCTATGGTAAATACAGGAGATCCTGACCCAACACTGACCGAAACAAGAATTCCATGGATGATTAGGGCCATAGCTGATGATCGTCAGAGCAGTTATGCACTGGTTAATTATATTTATAAAAAAGAAGGTCATAAACGTGTTGCCGTAATAAGGGCTGACAATAGGTATGGACGTGTTGGTACCATGGAATTTAAAGATGCAGCCCTTCGCATAGGACATCCTACAATTTTGGAAGTAAGGTTTGATGACGGCGAAACAAATTTTGAACCCCAACTGAAACGAATTGAAAAACTATCTCCAGATGCAATTCTTGTTTGGGGAAATGCAAAAGAATCGGCGCTAATATTGAACCAGATACGTAAAATGGGCATAAAACAACCTGTTTTTGGCAGCGATCGTTCAGTATCTCCTATATTTCTTGAAACAGCAGGTAAAAATGCCGAAGGTTTTATAACCACATGTCAGTATAACCCTGATGCAGATATTCCCAGACTAAAAGAATTTCAAAAAAATTATCTGGAAAGGTTTAACCAGGAACCTGATGTTTTTGCTGCACACGCTTATGATGGCATGAATATATTAATAGATGCCATTCATAAAGCAGGTCTTAATCGGGCCTTAATCAGAGATTTACTTACCGATTTAGAAACTTACCAAGGATACCATGGTATTACGGGAGAAATTATATTTGATGCCTCATGGAATGATATCGGTACTATTTGGTATGCTGAAGTTAGAGATGGTGAGTTTTTTTTCTCACCTGCCAAGATAGAATAGTTAATTCTCATTAAATAATTAGTATTGAGTCTTTTAAGAATTCTATATAACCATGAAACAAATGCTACATAAGGCATTATGAATACTAGGTTATCATTAATAATTGTCGCTTTCTTTATCTCCGTTATATACTATAATTGTTCGGCGCCAGTAAATAAAAAAGAAAAAGATTTAACAGAAAATTCTAACAATAGAAAGGCTGTATCAGTATCAAATACATCGCAATTAAAAAACGATCCTACTATTCGCACTATAAATATAGGACTGATGATTTCGGAATATGCATCAAAAAGTGAACTCTCAAGAGCTGCAATACAAGGAGCAGAATTAGCAATAATGCAAGCAAATTTATCTTTCGGGGGATACAACGGTATTCCGTTTAACCTGGTCACAAGGTCATGTGACGGCCCCTGGGGTATAGGTTCAAAAGAAACAGTTAATTTAATTTATGAAGATAGTGTTTGTGCAATCATAGCATCACTTAACGGCAGAAATGCACATCTGGTCGAACAGGTTGCCACCAAGGCCCATATTGTAATGTTATCATCACGTGCTACCGACCCTACCCTTTCACAAGCTTTTGTCCCCTGGTATTTCAGAATTGTCCCAAATGACATCCAACAAGCTAATACATTGGTTGAAAAAATTGTCACCAAAAAAAATCTAAATAATATTACGGCTATCTCAGATAATGGGTATGACGGTAAACTGGCCTCAGATAATTTTATTAAACAAATAATGAATAAAGGTTACTGCAAACCAACCCAATTGCTTTATGATTATTTAAAACCTGATTTCAAAACCTTACTCGATCAAATTGAAAACACTGGCGTCCAAAATATTATTCTATTTGGCAAGCCTGAAACAGCCCATTACTTGATGCAAAAAATGAATGAAAGGAAATTGAAACTAAATATTTTTAGCTCGTTGTCAATTTTAGGTGAAGAAGAAACCTTAAACAAATCCCTGAGGTATTTTGAAAATATGGTGATGATTTCATCTAACCACTGGTTTACACCAGAAGGAAAAAAGTTTCAAAAGCATTATCAAAACAAATATGGCTACCAGGCCGGTGCTATTGCTGCTTATGCTTATGACGGGGCGAATTTAATAATTGAAGCCATATTAAAAAACGGTGTTGACCGTGAATTAATACGAGACTATTTGGCAAAAATAAAATACCAAGGTGTAACCGGGTTAATTCAATTCGATGATAAAGGAAACCGAAAAGGAAATCCTAATCTAATGCAAATTCAAAATGGTATACCTGCAATTATTGAAGAGGATTAATAATATTTTTACTTAGCCACGCTTTAAAAAGATTTTAATAATTTTATAACGTTCTAGGTCTGTTCTATTCATAAAATTATACTTTTATTTGTGTTAAAGCAGGTTAGTCAGGTTTTACCTCTATAGTAAATATTGTGGTGGAGGTACCAGTGAAATTTAGTTTCTAAAAAACCTTAGTGAACAGGAGCACAGCGAAGCTCACTGTAAGTAAACATAACTGTGGCTAGTTTTATAAATGATATTTATGTTATTATTCGATAAACATTTGTTTCTTAAACAAAATTTTTATTTTTGAAATTTGTAAATTCTTATTAACAATAATCAGTAAAGACTATATTTAATATAGTGAAGTTCTATTGATAATAATTCCGGCAAAAATTGGGATTGTATTTATTTGTTTTAGTCCCGTTAGGGACATTATAATGGTAGAAATAAAATAGAAATATAAACAAAGTCCCGTTAGGGACGAAATAGTAAATAATATAACAACAAAAATATGGTGAAAAAGCAAATCGGGAGATAGAGAAATTTCCCTATAAACAAACAACTAAATAGTATCAGCACGAAAAGTCATGTATTTTTTAAGTGGTTGTGCGAAAGCTTCAAGTGCAAGGCTTGCGATGGCTTAAAAAAGGGAGTTGACCGGGCGTAAATGACCAGTTTTCGGACAAGCATAAGGCAGCAATTGGATTTTTCGCGCAGCCACTAAATAACATTAACAACGATGATAAAAATAAAAAAATTAAAGGTAACTTCAACAAAAATCCCACAAGAATGAATTTAATTGCTATGAAAAACATATATATCTACTTAGTAATCGGTATTTTTTCTTTTTCTATTTTAAGTTGCAAAAATAAAGAAGAAAAACAGAAACAAAAATCAACAGACCTAATAACCATAAGGACATTGGGACTAGCCTACCTTGAAGAAAATAAACTGGAAGAGGCTGGAAAAGAATTTTTAAAGTTTATAGATATTGCCCCAAAAGAAAAATTAGGATATGCCAATTTAGGATTGGTTTATTTAAGAATGGGAAAATACAAAGAAGCGGAAAAAATACTGAAAAAAGCCATTAAAATTGATCGGAAAGATCCTGATATCAGACTTATACTAGCAAAGGTTTATGAAATGGACAACAAAAAAGAACGCTCAATTGCCGAACTTAAAGAATCATTGAAATCTTCGCCTAACCATATTAAAACACTCTATAATCTCTCTGAGTTATATGCTGCAAAACCTGATACCGAATATCAAAAACAAAGAGAATATTATACACTTAAACTTGTTGAAAACGATTCTGCAAATATAGTTCCCAGGCTTAACCTTGTTGAGATTTTTATACGGAATGGAGATTGCGATAAGGCCTTACAACAAATGGAAGAAATAGTTAAACTATTTCCCGAATTTCCCAGGGAATCTATTGAATATTACGATAAAACCATCTCTTATCTACAACTCAACGATTGTGATAATGCACTCACTCCATTTATTATTTTCCATAATTATCTAAAAGTTACTCCTCCATACCAGGCCGGAATAATGGATTTAAAGGGTCCAGGCGGTAATTTGATCGGTTTCCCGGTAATTACTTTTGATAAGCAAGTTTCTTCACAAACAGGAGACTCAAAATCTATACTTGACGCAATTAGTTTCAATGATATAACAAATTCTGCCGGTTTAGAAGCAGTTAATACACAAAATAATGACAAAAAAAGTGAGAATAGAGGTTTCCCTCATATAGCCACTTGCGATTATGATGGTGATGGTGACATAGATCTTTACGTGGGTAATTATGATGATGAATTATTAACGTATAAACATTATTTATTCAAAAGTGAAATGGGCAGGTTTATTGATGTTGCAAAAGAATCGGGCATAAAGCATTCGGGCGTTGAATATACTTCAAAATTTGCTGATTACGACAATGACGGGTTCCTCGATCTTTATATCATAAAAGAAGGAAAGAATATACTTTATCGCAATTCAGGAAAAGGAACATTTAATAATGTTACCAATAAAGCAAAACTGGGAGATAAAATTAATGGAAATAAATCATTATTTTTCGATTTGGATCATGATGGAGATCTTGATTTGTTTATTGCAAGAAATGGGTTCAACATGCTCTATCGAAATAATGGTGACGGTACTTTCCAGGAACAAGCAAAAAAAATGCACATAGCTGGAGCAGAAACTAATTCACTCGATGTTGCATTTGGCGATTTTGATGAAGATGGCGATATCGACTTTTTTGTGGCAAATGAAAATGGTGATAATGCCCTATACTCAAATCAAAGACAAGGAATTTTTAAAGATATTATTGCAGAAAGTGGATTAGAAAATAACAAAAAATCAGGGGCAATAGCTGTTGGCGATTATAACAACGATGGCTTCTTAGACCTTTTTATTGCTTCTGTTGAAGGAGGAAACCATGCATTATTCCTTAACGCGGGTGATGGTAAATTTAATAAAGACCAGAAATCAAATGAAATTTTCGGCGCTTTGAAAAATGTGAAAGGGTACAGTGCCACATTCCTTGACTTTGATAATGACGGCTCCCTTGATCTTCTATTTGTAGGAGAATCGACAGAAAAAGATGGTAAAGGCGTGTTTCTCTTTCATAATAATGGGGTTGATAATTATGATGATGTTTCTCATTTATTGCCTGAAGATATCAAATCAGGCAGACAAATTTCATTGCTGGACTATAATGTGGACGGTGATATTGATATTATTATTACAGGAATATACGGTGGAATACGATTGCTGAGAAATGACGGGGGTAATCTAAACCATTTTGTAAAAATAAAACTTGTAGGGTTGAGAACAGGAAGTGCAAAAAACAATTACTTTGGAATAGGTGCAAAGGTTGAAATGCGTGCAGGAAATCTTTACCAGTCAAAAGTTGTGACTGACCCAAATGTTCATTTCGGACTTGGAAATCGACAAAAATCAGATGTGATACGAATTACCTGGACAAATGGCGTACCTCAAAATATATTCTTCCCCGGTACCGATCAATCGATAATTGAAACCCAGGTATTAAAAGGATCGTGCCCGTTTCTTTATACATGGAACGGAAACGAATATGTTTTTGTAAAGGATATTCTATGGAGGAGTGCATTGGGAATGCCCCTGGGAATTATGGGAGGTACTACAGCTTATGCGTTTCCCGATGCTTCCGATGATTACTATAAAATACCAGGTGAGATATTAAAACCTAAAGATGGTGTTTATTCAATTCAAATCACATCAGAATTATGGGAGACAATATATCTTGACAAAATAAGGCTTATTGCTGTTGATCATCCCAGTTCTGTTGAAGTATTTGTCGATGAGCAATTTTCCCCACCACCTTTTCCCGGTTACAGGATATATACTGTTGATAAAAAACAAATACCCGTATCTGCAACTGATGGTAACGGTACAAACCTACTTCCCTATATAAAAGAAAAAGATGATAAATATATCTCAAACTTTAAATTGGGTAAATACCAAGGAATAACTGAAATGAAAGATATTATTCTTGATTTGGGCCAGATCGACATGACTAAAGATATTTACCTATTCCTTAACGGATGGATATTCCCCACTGATGCCAGTATTAATTTTGCTTTATCTCAAACTGATAAAATACAGGTAATATCACCAATTATCCAAGTCATTAACAAAAAAGGTGAATGGGAAACCGTAATTGATCATTTAGGTTTCCCAATGGGTAAAGATAAAACTGTTATTGCGAACCTTAGCGGAAAATTTCTTTCAAATGACACGCGTATTCGAATCCGAACAAATATGCAAATATATTGGGACCAGATATTTTATTCCTCATGCAGTTCAAATAGCACTCTTCACTCTCATACAGTAAATCCCGGATCGGCCGATCTGCATTACAGGGGGTTCTCTGCTGTTTATAGAAAAGGAGGAAGATATGGACCACATTGGTTTAATTATTATGATGTTTCAACAGGAACAAAATGGAGAGACTTAACCGGTTATTATACCCGCTACGGTAATGTATTGCCTCTTCTTGCCGAGGCCGATGATAAATACATTATTACCAATGCAGGTGATGAAGTATCTATCGAATTTAGCGCCAAAGAGCTGCCCAACCTTCCGGAAGGTTGGAAAAGAGACTTTATGATCTACAACGTAGGTTGGGTAAAAGACGGTGATTTAAACACTGCTTATGGTCAAACTGTTACTCCCCTGCCCTTTCACGGGATGACTCGCTATCCTTATGGCAACATTGAGGCTTATCCTGCCGATGCAGAACATCAAAAATACTTAAAGGAGTATAATACCAGGAAAATTACTACCGATGGGTATTTGAATGCTTTAAAAGATTAACAGAATTTCTTACTGTGTAGTGTGTCATCGTTCTCACTGCCCCGTATATAGGAGGCTGGAGTTCCTGGTAAAGTCTCTCGGGTAATTGTTTGAAAATTCAAACAACAAGTACTTTTGTCCGAAACTACAAGTAGTTTTGTTCAAAACTACAAGTACTTTTTTCTAAGATAACAAATGCATCAGGAAGATAGGTAAAAAAGTTGGAATAATACAGCCTGACAGTCACCCAGATGCTAAACAAAAATATTTGTTTTTATAGATAATGACAAATTGCTAAAAATTAACTAATAGTAACAGCCACGAATTACTTGCGTGAGATCGCTTCGCTAAGTCCGCCAATGAATCTGTAAAGAAATACTGGTAACAATCCTCCTGCTTTATGATGATTCCAAAGCTTTGATTTGAATTATAAAATGCATTTACAGATTAACACAGAGGAATAAATAACAGAAAAGTATAAAATAACCCGTATTTTTGGAGCAAGAACAAGTGCTAATGCTTAACCTGCTGTTAAAAAGATAGACAATACTGCTGAATACTCAGGCTGTTAAGTTCTAACCATCCATATCATAGAACGCTAAAAATAGTTTTTAGACAAACTGCCTTTTGCTGTAATGCAAAAAATACGACAATTGACGCATTCTTAGTAATAAATGTCGTATTTTTGTAAAAAATGGTTTATTATGAGGACAGACAAAATTACATTCAAATCACTTGATAATAAAGATGTATTTATGTTGATTAAATCAACTAGAGAGGGTGTTGATTACGATACATTTGATAAACTTTCTGATAAATTTCCCTTAAACAACTCTGATTGGTCCAAGATACTAAATGTATCGGAGAGAACTATGCAAAGATATAAGAGAGAAAAAAAACGATTTGATTCTATTCACTCAGAAAGATTACTTTTAATAATGCTTTTGTTTAAAAAAGGAGTGGATGTATTTGAGAATGCTGATAATTTTATTAAATGGTTAAATTCCGAAAATATTTCATTAGGCGGAGTAAAACCAATTAACATGTTAGATAATTCGTTCGGTGTAAATATGATAAAAGACGAATTGATTCGAATTGAACATGGAGTATTAGCATGATTGTCTTTAGATTAACAAAACAAAAATATGTCGATGATTTAACGGGCATTGGTGCTGAATTGACAGGTGGCCGATGGAATCATAAAGGTACAAGGATAATATACACATCAGATTCGCGAGCACTTTGTACTGCTGAAATAGCAGTCCACATACCGATAGGATTAATACCAATGGATTATTATTTGATTACAATTGAACTGCCTAATAAAATATCAATTAAAGAAATTGACATTAAAAATTTGCCTAAAAACTGGAAAGATTTTCCATACTCTGGGGATACTCAAATAATTGGTCAGGAATTTATAAAAAAAGGAGAATTTCTCGTATTAAAAGTTCCATCAGCCATTGTTCAAGGAGATTTTAATTATTTGATTAATCCTGCTCATAAAGACTTTAGAAAGATCAATATTATTAGCAAAGAGCAATTTAGTTTTGACAAACGATTGTTTAAATAATGCACTAACAATATAGTTCAGTAGGGCGATTCGGCTCACATTTGGAATTCCGTCTTCGATTCGGCATTTTTTTGTCGATGGATAAAGACCTCCTAAAGCTGAGGCTATCTTTAAAATCAAAAAGTGAAGGCTTCTCGCTAAGGCACAAAGTCGAAAAAGAGTTGATTATTATATTATTACTTCTTAGCGGCTTTGCGAGATATTCCTGCTTTTTAGACACCTTCAGCTTTATTTCCTATGTTGTTCCTTCATTGGTAAGCCCGGATTAGCTAGGGCAGAGCTGTTAATTTCTAACTCCAATATGAAACCTCTACGAGGTTTTAACTTTCTAATCATATATTTTGCTACAATATTACAACTTCTACGAAGTTAAATTATCGCGTAGCGATTGTATTATTGTAGAACCAATTTGTTATCTAAATACTAAACCTCGTAGAGGTTTCATCTAATAGTACAAAGTTATAAAGAATAAAAAAACAAAAACCGCTTCAAACGTCTTGCTTGATTTTTCTTATTTTTACTTAGTCATACCGTGCTGCCAGCCAAATTAATGGGCAATATCACCATGCAAAGAAGATATGAATCATAATAAAATTCTTATTAAAATATGATTTACATTTACCAAACATTTAAGAGATGAGAAATATAGTCCTGCTTGGAATAATAATATTATTACTAGTATCTTGTAAGCAAGAAGCGCAATATGTAATTAGCGGACAAGTTACTGACTTTAATGGTCAACCTTTAGATAGCGTAACAATAAGACTAAAGAATAAAGCATTTGAAAATATCTATGAAACATTGTCTGATAAAGACGGTAATTATTCAATGAAAGTTAAAGAAGGAGACTATTATTGTTTATATGCAATTAAACTACCTGAATATCGAGTAAATAGACTTGAATACTGGGCTTGGAATGTTCCTGTGCATAAGGACATCACTATAAATCCTCAATATGACCGGATGGAAATTTATGGGATTAACGTAATTGAACCACAAGTCACTCCACAAGAGACTTATATGATATATTTTCGACCTATGAGTTTATTGAAAACGTTAAAGTTTGCATCAGAACAACAGGTAAATAAGAAAGAGTTTGAAACAGCAAAACAAACAGAAACATTATTAAATAGCTCAGAAAAATTGATTAATATGTCTCCTGACAATATTTCAACAGAAGAATTAGTAATTAAAGTAAATGGTTCGAAATCGGAGATAGTAGGAATAGACAAAATAACAGAATATGCACGAGGATTTAGGATGAATGGTTACATAGTTCAAATTATAAAACCAAAAGAACCAAAAAGAATGAATTCAGAATATGATTTTATATCAGTCACCCTGCATTCAAAGGAAACAAATGAAATAGGAAAAGGAGAAACCTTTGTGAAGAGAATTAAATAAAAACGTTTAGTAACATCGTATAAACAAAATGCTGCAAATTAGCAATTTGAAAGTATGTGCAAGTAATAAACTCCGCCAATTTAATTTCCGGTTGGAAATTAAATCGCTAAATTGTAACCGATAAATTAAATTAGCTATGAGCGGAAATGAAACGAAATTCTTTTCAAATACGCACTTTGCTTATACACACGTTGTGCAAAATTATAAAAGACAATGAGAGTTAAAATTGTTTTATTTTCCTTGATAATGCTCATACCTTATTTTTTGTTCAGTCAATCAAAATACAAAAGTATTGAGGCAGCTGTAAACAAAGACTTAGTACTTTTTTCAAAAGGCGGATTGCCTTCAGAACTTCAAAAATCTCTTGATTCAAATCAGATTATATTTTTAGGAGAAACACACTATTTACAAGAACACCAGGAGTTTGTATGTAATATTCTAAACCATATATCAAGCGACAGTATCGTATTAATAACCGAATCTATTGGAGTGAACAATTGGTTAGTCGAAGATTATATAAAAGGAAAAATATCTTATCTCCCCAATACCGTTAGGTTTTTTGATAATTATTGGATTGAGACAATAAGGGCGATTAACAAATCAGAGAGAAATATTCAGTTATTTTTCATGGACGTGAATCATTGGAAAAGCAATTTGAAAAGTGCCATTATTGAAATTGAAAAATCGAATGGATTAATTCCTGAATTCCAAAAAATTAAGAATATAAAAGCTGATTCAGAAGAGTATGATTCCGAATTATCAGAATTGCTCAATAAATTCCAGAATAATACCAATGCTTATAAAAAAAGGTTTGGAGATGTTTGGTATGAACGATATACTAGAATAATTAAGAATGAACTATTAAGTTCAAGTTATAGAAAAACTCATAAGGAAAATATTAGAGAAAATTTCATGTTCGATTTTATTGTTGAGCAAATTGAAAAAAATCCCGCAAAAAAAATCCTGGTAAATTGCGGTATGTATCATGCTCAAAAGGAAACAATGATGGGAACAAAAATAAAGAGACTTGCCTGCCTAATAAACGAAATATACCCTAATAACTCATATTCCATCGCCTTTATCGGAATTAAAGGAGAAAGAAAATTTAGGTTTCATGATGAAAACTCAATTCAATTCAATATTTTGAATGAAACTTCTAGAAAAAATCTGATAAACATTATTGGGAATAAAGCAGGAAGTCAATATTCATTTTTACCGTTGAGTGATTTTATATTTTCTAAAAAAATGAAAATAACCTATATTTCATTGAGTACAGGAAAGTACATCCCTGTCAATCAATTCGATGCAATTATTACAATTCCAGAAGTGAATTTATTAAATAGTATGAGAGATTATAAATTAGAATAAAATTTGCATAACAAACAGCTAAGACTCAAAAAGGGCTATTTTTTTAATTTGAAAGGTAATACAATAAATAACCCCCCCCCCCCATTCGTCAGCTGATGGATGGCTATTAAAATGAAAAAATAATATCAAAATCAAAAATTTGGCTATATGCTAAATGAAAAGGTTGTACTTTTAATCCCTTTCCTTTTTCTTTTGCAGCCATTTATTTATAATAAATCTCAACTCTTGAAATCTGTGCCTTTTGCTCATAAAGAATCTTTACAAATTTTATATTATCTATATTGGCATTTGCAGAATATAATTTTGGTATCCAATACCCGTAACTTCCCTTACCACTATAAAACATTTCATTTTTTGTATCAATTTTGGTAAACGTTTTTCCATTTTGTGATACATGAACCGATAAACCCTGTTGTTCATCTTTTTCAAAAGCATATATTTTTAGCCCGTTGAATTCCCCGGTAACATAGTAAATTATATTACTTTTT
>CAZWGG010000093.1:0-11767 GCA_964633305.1 uncultured Bacteroidales bacterium | reverse complement strand
TACCATATATCATGAAAAAAAATTAACGGGAAATTGAAAATTTTGTATGTGAACCCTCTGACCTCCGGTTTCGATCCGGACTATCTAACCCTTAATTCGCATTACATGTTTTTTTATCCGTTTTAAATAAAAACAAGTCGTTACTTTTTATACTTTTGTAAGCCCTTTTCAGGCAGGTTAATCTCAAATTGTATGAAGGAAATTGAAAGATATACATGGCCAAATGGATTAAGGCTTGTGCATAAGAGAGTTGAATCGCCGGTTGCCCACTGCGGAATTATTATTAATACCGGGTCGCGCGATGAGAGGAAAAACGAACACGGGATAGCACACCTGGCTGAGCACCTCCTGTTTAAAGGAACAAAAAAACGTAAGGCTTTTCATATTTTAAGCCGGATGGAAGATGTAGGAGGTGAAATTAATGCCTATACTACAAAAGAAGAAACCTGTGTTTATACCAGCTTTTTTAATACGTATTATGACCGTGCCCTTGAACTTATCAGCGACATTGTGTTCCACTCCGTATTCCCCGAAAAAGAACTTGAAAAAGAAAAAGAGATAATTATTGATGAGATAAATTCGTACCGCGATTCGCCGTCGGAGTTAATTTTTGACGAGTTTGACGAACTGGCCTTTGCCGGTAATTCAATAGGCCGTAACATACTTGGCGAGGAAAAGAAACTGAAACAGATTACCAGGCCGCAACTGGTTGATTTTGTAAAAAGAAACTATGTGCCAGGTAAAATAGTCATTTCATCGGTTGGAAATATTTCATTTGACAAATTGCTGAAACAGGTTAACAAATATTTTAGTGATATTCCGGCAACTCATCAAAAAAACCAGCGGAAATTCGCTTATTCATACACCCCTTTTAACAAGTCGGTTAAAAAAAATACCCACCAGGCGCATTGTATTATCGGAAATATGGCTTATGATACAAATGATGAAAAAAGGTATTCCCTTTTCCTGCTGAATAACCTGTTGGGCGGGCCGGGATTAAACTCGAGGTTAAACATGTCATTGCGTGAAAAAAACGGGTATGCCTATAATGTCGATTCTTCTTACAATGCATATAGAGATACGGGCATTATCTGTATTTATTTCGGAACAGACAGTACCGATTTAAACCGGAGCATAAAAACCATACTAAGGGAGTTAGACAAGCTTAAGGTTAAGCGGCTCGGGCAATACCAATTACTAAAAGCAAAAAAGCAGCTTATCGGCCAAATAGCTATTTCTGCTGAAAATAATGAAAATGTTATGTTATCAAATGGAAAAAGCATACAGGTTTTTGACCGTGTGTATTCGTTAGCAGAAACCACCCAAAAGGTTGAATCAATTACAGCTTACCAGATACAAGAGGTAGCCAACGAAATATTTAAAACAGAAAATTTATCATATCTTGTATATTTTTAATTAGCATGTTAGATTTCGAAAAAAAATTACTGGATTATATCGGGGCACATACATCACCGGAAGATGAACTGCTTGCTGAACTGGGCAGGGAAACACATCTTAAGGTACTATACCCGAGAATGTTGTCAGGGCATTACCAGGGCAAATGCCTTGAATTACTGAGTAAGATGCTGAGACCTAACCTTATTTTGGAGATAGGCACATTTACAGGATATTCGGCTATTTGCCTGGCCAAAGGATTAGCCGAAAACGGAACCCTTCATACCATTGAATACAATGATGAAATTGCCGGGTTTATAACCAAATATTTTCAAAAATCGGGTTTTGAAAAAAAAATAAAACTGCATATTGGTGATGCACTGGAAATTATACCTTCACTAAATTTTACATTTGATTTGGTTTTTATCGATGCCGAAAAAACACAATATATTGAATATTACCATACGGTTTTCGAAAAAGTAAAGGTTGGAGGGATTATTCTTGCTGATAATGTACTTTGGGATGGTAAAGTTTTAAACGACGACTCCAACTGTGACAACGAAACAAAAATAATAAAAAGGTTTAATGACCTGATACAGGAAGATAACCGTGTTGAAAATATCCTTCTTCCTATCCGGGACGGGTTAACGATTATAAGAAAGATTAAAGACTGACAAAAAATTATCAAAAGCTGTTAAAAAAAATATTTCAAAGTATGAGAATTATTTCTTAAATTTCATTTATTAACCCCAGAATCTTATCATATAGGATAGTTCAGCTTTCCGGTAAACCAGGACAGTTTTGTTCTTTGCCTCTTTTTGATTAACTTGGGTTAAACATTTTTTTAGCTGGGTTGTTATCTTAAACAGGAAATTTCATCTACAACTATAAATGGCAACTTATACAATAAAAGATCTGGAAAAACTATCGGGAATAAAAGCGCACACCCTAAGAATTTGGGAAAAACGGTACGGGTTAATTGAACCCCGGCGTACTTCTACAAACATAAGAACATATTGTGATCCTGACCTGAGAAAATTGCTAAACATAACACTACTAAACCGCAATGGCATTAAGATTTCAAGAATCGCCAAACTATCACAAGATGAAATAATAGACAAGATCAATCATTTTTTACAAAATTCAACAGATACTGAAAGTCAGATTGAAAGCCTGGCAATTGCTATGATTGATATGAACGAAGGCAAATTCGAAAAAATCTTATCAAAGTCTATTATTCAGTATGGTTTTGAAGAAACCGTAATAAAGATTATTTATCCTTTTTTCAGGCGGGTAGGAATTATGTGGCAAACAGGAACCGTAAACCCCGCGCAGGAGCATTTTGTATCCAACCTTATACGGCAAAAGCTTATTGTTGCTATTGACAGCCAGTTAAGCATTGCTTCAGCAACTCAAAAAAGTTTCTTACTGTTCCTTCCCGAAGGGGAATTGCATGAACTTGGCCTGCTTTTTTTCGCTTACCTTATAAAAAAACGGGGACATAAGGTTACTTACCTGGGGCAATCGGTACCTATAAATGATCTGGCAGAAATTCAAAGGTTAAGGCCGTTTGATTACCTCGTTACTGCCTTTGTATCTTCAATGCATGATAATGGTGTTCTCGACTCTATTAATACCCTGGCAGCAAAATTCTCCGGAAAAACTATTTTTATATCAGGTGAACAAACAGAAGATGTTAACGGAGAGCTCCCTTTAAACATAAAAATTATTTCTTCCCCTCTTGAATTTATAAACGAATTGGACCGGTTACCTGTTAACTGAAAGGATGACCAATCACATCATTCTTTTATCATACATGTGCGTCAGAAATACATATTTCCAAATATTTAAAATAGGAGCCTCTTTTTTCCTGGTTTTTTTAATTTTTACCTCCCCCACCCCTATACCAAATTTTTTTTGCCTAAATCAAACAGAAACTCCATTTTTTTGTTCATTATAACATCCTGAATTTTACTAATTTAGAATGATTATAAATAATATACATGTCCGAAATGTTAATTAAATGTTAATTAAAGTTAAACATTAATAAAACAAAAAATCGAAAGCTACATAATTTAAAACTTATTTAGAATAAATCTAAAAATATGACTTAAAATCACTAATAATACTAAAATTAGTTAATCATAACTATTTAAAAAGTTATGCGTTTTCAGTGTTTATGAGCCATAACACATTTGCATGATGTTTAATTAAGTTTTAAATTTGTTAAACAAAATTTTTAATACATACAATTATGACAGCAATCGAATTCAACTACCAGTTAACAGGTTTAAAAAGCAGTTTAGAACGCTTTGCATACAGCCTGACATCAAACTTTGAAGATGCACGTGACTTGTTACAGGAAACATTTGTGAAAGCAATTTCATACAGGGATAAATTTGCTGATAATACAAACCTCAAAGCATGGACATTCACAATAATGAAAAATACATTCATTAATAATTATAGAAGGGCTTCAAAAGCCAATACTACTTTCGACAATACAGAGGATTTGTATTATCTTAACCTCAACCAAGAGTCGGGACTGGAAAATCCTGACGAATCGGTCTCTACAAAGGAAATACAAAAAAACATAGAAAAACTTGAAGATGAATTTAAAATCCCCTTTATGATGCACGTACAAGGATTTAAATATAAAGAAATTGCCGATAAATTAAACCTGAAAATCGGAACAGTGAAAAGCCGTATTTTTTTCACGCGAAAAAAGTTAATGGGTTCTTTAAAAGGATATAATTAGTGCCTGCCAGAAAACTCCTATTTTTTAAAGTCTTTGATAAGAAAACGTCAAAGACAAGGCTTTCGAAGCCTTGAAAATGAGGAGTTTACTGATTGTAAATGACTATTTTCAAGGCAAGAATAACGCAGTATTTGGCGTTTTCTTGCAAAGACTAATTAGTTTGTCTATAAAGTCCGCATACTTCGATGCAGGTCACCCAGACACACAGGGACTTCCTGTTTTAGGGCCGCACTCGCCCCGTTTGCGAACTTTATAGAAAACAAACACCAACTATTATGGATAAACTAATTAAACGCATTATTCAAGCATTAAATTTTACTGCTGACCATACAAGAAAGGATTCCACGAAAAAACAAACGAAAAATAAAACTAAGTGATATCCTTTCTTGTTATTAAAAAGCTTTCCAAATTAATTTAAATATTATTTGTTTTGTACATACTCAATTTATAATAAAAAAGTAGACTATGAACCACAACGGACAACAACTAAAACCAAAAATAAACGGAACCGCTATTGATAACCATGATTATCTTAGGATTATAGGTGAAGACCATATTGCCACCAGCTTTGATACACCTTTACGCCTTGATGCAAATGTATTGGATGAAGATTCAAAAATTGAACTCATTAAAAGGCATTTCGAAGAAATAATGAATATTTTGGGGCTTGACCTCACGGATGACAGCTTAAAAGGCACACCTCAACGGGTAGCCAAAATGTTCGTAAAAGAAATTTTTAGCGGATTAAACCCGGCCAACAAACCCGAAATAAAAATGTTCGAAAACAAATTCAACTATAACCAAATGCTTGTTGAAAAAGACATTAAAGTAAAATCGTATTGCGAACACCATTTTGTGCCTATTATTGGTAAGGCACATGTTGCATACATATCAAACGGCCAGGTGATCGGGTTATCAAAAATAAACAGGATTGTTGACTATTATGCAAAACGTCCCCAGGTACAGGAACGGTTAACCGAACAAATCGCTAATGAACTTAAAAAAGTTTTAGGTACCGATGATATTGCAGTAGTTATAGAAGCCTCACATATGTGTGTTTCAATGAGGGGAATTGAAGACGAGCAAAGCAGTACGGTTACGTCCAGTTTTCATGGAAAATTCACCAATCCCGACACAAAAAAAGAATTTTTAATGTATAGCAAAATATCTGTATAGAACCTGATTTAAGAAACCATTTAAATTTTATCTTTCGATTTTTTTACTCTCCGGAAAATGAAATATTGTTTATTATTTAGGAAGAAGTTAGAAGTCCGAAGGCAGAGGGTGAGAGTTGGAAGTTGAAAAATTACTTAATAAATAAAAAATGTTATTATGAGATTTAAATTTGAGGAGCATATTATATGGCAGAAATCAATGGAATTTGGAGAAAGTCTGAGTCAGTTATCTCACAAATTTCCCGAGGGAGAAATGTACAACTTATCTTCACGAATCAGAAAAGCCGGTGATTCTATAGCATTATATATTTCCGAGGGAGCAATCGGGCAATCCGATCCTGAATTTAAAAAATTTATTGGATATGCTATTCGTTCATTGGCAGAAGTAGTTACCTGTTTACATAAAGCTTATAAACGAAATTATGTTTCACAAGAAACGTTCAAAGAACATTATGCTTACGCATTTAACTTAATGAATATGATGATAACTTTCAGAAAAAATATAAAGTGAGTCTCAGGGCAAACCTCTTACTTCCGGCCACTGATTTTCCACATCAGTTTTCCGACTTCCGACTTCCGACTCCGGTTCGGTACCCGGATGACGGGTTTGTCTTCTGACCCCGGTCTTCCCACTAACTTCTAGTCACATTTTTTCAACTCTTCATTTTATAAATAATTAAAATTAACCTTGTTGCTTTTATAAATTAAACCTAACTTAAAAACTCTAAAGGGTTATTTATCTTATAGAGTTTTTTTATTTATTAAATTTGCCTTCTTTTTTAAAAAAATTTATATGAGCAAAGCAAAAAGGTATAATCAACGAGGGGTATCTTCTGCCAAAGAAGACGTTCACAGGGCCATTGAAAAGCTTGACAAAGGATTATTCCCGAACGCATTTTGTAAAATCCTTCCCGACCTTATTGGCGGTAATCCCGAATACTGTAACATTATGCATGCCGATGGTGCCGGAACAAAATCTTCGCTGGCCTATATTTATTGGAAAGAGACAGGAGACTATTCGGTATGGAAAGGAATTGCCCAGGATTCAATAGTTATGAATATTGACGATCTTTTATGCATAGGTGCCGTGGATAATATTTTGCTTTCCTCAACCATCAGCCGGAATAAGTTTAAAATCCCAGGTGATGTGCTAATGCATATTTTAAAAGGATATGACGAACTAATATGCAACCTGGCCAAATGGGGGATTAATTTACATCTTACCGGTGGTGAAACGGCCGATATAGGCGACCTGGTACGAACAATTATTGTTGATTCAACGGTTGCTTGCAGAATGAAACGTTCTGATGTGATCGAAAATCATATTCAGCCGGGAGATGTTATCATAGGGCTTGCCTCTTTTGGAAAAGCTATTTACGAAAGTGAATATAACAGTGGCATTGGAAGCAATGGTCTTACTTCTGCCAGGCATGATGTTTTTCATAATTCGCTGGCCGATAAATACCCGGAATCATATGATGACCTAATACCTTCTTCACTGGTATACACAGGAAACTACAGGATTACACACGAATTTAAACATGAAGATATAAATATCCCTATCGGAAAATTAATTTTATCGCCCACACGTACTTATGCTCCTGTTATAAAAGAAGTGCTTGACAAATACCGGGAACATATTCACGGGTTAATTCACTGCTCCGGTGGCGGGCAAACCAAGGTTATGAAATTTGTTGAAGACTTACATATAATAAAAAATAACATGTTTGATTTGCCCCCTGTATTTAAATTAATACAGGAAGAATCAGACAGCGACTGGGGCGAAATGTACGAGGTGTTTAACATGGGGCACAGGTTTGAAATATATGTTAACAAAAAATTTGCTGATGAAATTATTTCAATATCAAATAAATATGGCATTGAAGCTAAAATAATAGGAAATGTTGAACCTTCAAACAGGAAAATGTTGACCATTGAATCTGAATGCGGAAGATTTGTTTACTAATTTGGAATTGCTAACATGAAAAATAACTTAATTATCACAAAGCTGGAAGGTGTAAAACAACGATTTGATGAAGTTGAACGTTTACTATCCGAACCGGATATCATGTCAAATATGAAAAGATATGTTGAACTAAATAAGGAATACAGGGAACTTGAACCGGTTGTTGAAGCATATAAAGAATACAAAAATATCCTGAGTAATATTTCCAATGCCAAAGAAATCCTTAGTTCTGAGAAAGATGAAGAAATGCGGGAAATGGCCAAACTTGAAATAGATGAACTTAATGAAAAGCTTGGGCCAATGGAAGAAAAAATTAAAATTCTTTTATTGCCCACTGATTCTCAAGATAAAAAAAATGCGGTTGTTGAGATTCGCGCCGGCGCAGGGGGTGATGAAGCAAGTATTTTTGCCGGGGATCTTTTTCGTATGTATACTAAATTCTGTGAACAGAAACGATGGAAATACGAAGTGTCTACTTTTACAGAAGGAACAGTTGGCGGATATAAAGAAATAATTATGAATGTTAAAGGTGAAGGTGTATACGGTATACTAAAATATGAATCGGGAGTGCACCGTGTACAACGTGTTCCACAAACCGAAACCCAGGGAAGGGTGCACACTTCAGCCGCATCAGTGGCTGTCCTTCCCGAAGCAGATGAAGTAGATATTGAAATTAAACAAGAAGATATAAGAACAGACAGGTATTGCTCTTCCGGCCCAGGTGGCCAATCGGTAAATACTACCTATTCAGCAATAAGATTAACACATATTCCTACAGGAATTGTAGTTACTTGCCAGGACCAAAAATCACAGTTAAAAAATCTTGATAAAGCCATGGCAGAATTACGGACCAGGCTTTACAACCTGGAATACCAGAAATACCTGGATGAAATTGCATCAAAGCGCCGTACCATGGTGTCAACAGGCGACCGCTCAGCAAAAATTCGAACATACAATTATCCACAAGGCAGAATTACCGATCACCGAATTAATCTAACACTATATAACCTTCAATATGTAATGGATGGCAATTTTGAAGATATAATTGACAAATTACAGATGGCAGAAAATGCAGAAAGATTAAAGGCAAGCGGGTTAAATTAATATTCTCAATTTATGAATTACAAAGAACTGGTTCAAAATATTAAAAAAAAACGTAGCTTTTTGTGTGTTGGGCTAGACAGCGATATTCAAAAAATCCCAAAGTTTCTTCTCAAATATAAAGACCCTGTATTTGAATTTAACAAACTCATTGTTGATGCTACAGCCTCTTATTCAATTGCTATTAAACCCAATACAGCCTTTTATGAAAGCCGGGGAGCCGACGGCTGGAAAAGTTTGGAGTTAACTATTGATTATATCCGTAAGAAGTATCCCGGTATTTTTTTAATAGCAGATGCAAAGCGGGGAGATATTGGAAATACATCGAGCATGTATGCCGAAACATTTTTTAAAAAAATGAATTTTGATGCAGTTACTGTTTCACCATATATGGGCAACGACTCTATTATCCCATTTTTAGAGTATAATGAAAAATGGGTAATTATTCTGGCCCTTACATCAAACAAGGGAGCCGAAGATTTTCAACTGCTTCGAACGGGACATAACGAAAGATTATTTGAGAACATAGTAAAAAAATCATCCTCATGGGGATCAAAAGAAAAAACAATGTATGTAGTCGGTGCCACAAAGGCATCAATGCTTTTAACGGTAAGAGACCTTGTGCCTGACCATTTTTTGCTGATCCCCGGTGTAGGAGCACAGGGAGGAAGCCTGGCCGAAGTTGTAAAATATGGGGTAAACAGTACATGTGGCCTTATCGTCAATTCTTCACGAGGAATAATTTATGCCGATGATACCGATAAATTTGACCATATTGCTGCTGAAAAAGCACGGGAATTGCAAAAAGAAATGGATTCGTTGATGAAGGAAAACCCTATCTTATAACTGCCGTTAACATTTACTATTTGCTTTTCCCATTTATATCTTTAGCATAATTATATATCTTAAAAAAGTTAAAGGCTATTATGAAAGAAGAATTTTTACAATTTGTTTGGCAACATGGTTTGTTCAGTAAAGACGAGCTTGCAACAGAAAATAAAGAAAAAATACAAATAATAGTACCGGGAGTAAAAAATAATGATGCAGGCCCTGACTTTATAAATGCAAAAATTAAAATCGGCAATACACTTTGGGCAGGAAATGTGGAAATTCATATCAATTCATCAGATTGGTACAAACATAACCACGATAAAAATAAAACATACAACAATGTAATTCTTCAGGCAGTATATAAAAACGACAAGGTCGTAATTCATCACGATAACCAATCATTACCTACTATTGAATTGAAATTTGGAAAGAAACTATTTGATAATTACCAGTCTCTTTTAACAAATAAAAAATGGATAGCCTGCCAGGATAAAATAACATTAGTAGATAAATTTATTATAAACAACATGCTTGATTCCCTGTTAGCGGAGCGATTACAAGATAAATCGGAAACAATTGCTTGTACTTTTAAACAAACCCAAAAAGATTGGTCGGAAACTTTTTATATACACTTGGCGAAAAATTTCGGGTTTAAGATTAATGGCACTCCATTTGAAATGCTGGCCAGATCGGTTGCTTTAAAAAAGTTGGTGCGACATAAATCTAGTCTTATTCAACTTGAAGCCATACTTTTTGGTCAGGCAGGTTTTCTTAAAGAAAAGATCGACGAAGATGAATATTACAATTTACTTGTTAAAGAATACAACTTCTTAAAAGCTAAATTTAACCTGAAACCTGTTGAAAATCATTTATGGAAATTTTTAAGATTACGACCTGGTAATTTCCCTACAATAAGAATTGCTCAATTTGCAGCTTTAATACATCATTCTTCTTTTCTTTTTTCAAAAATTATCGAAACGGTTAGCCTTGAAAAAATCAGACAGGATTTTAGCAATTATACGTCCGATTATTGGAACAATCATTACCAATTTGGGAAAAAAACTTCAAATGCAACAAAAAAACGAATAGGAAAAGAAAGTTTTAATAATATTGTAATCAATACCATTTCACCGTTTCTCTTTTTTTATGGACTTGAAAATGGAAAAGAAGAACTAAAAAACCGTGCACTTAATTTTTTATTGGATTTGCCCCCGGAAACAAACCATACCATAAAAAAATGGGCGGAAATAGGTATCAAGCCTGATAATGCTTTTCAAAGCCAGGCATTGTTACAACTAAAAAATAAATATTGTAAAGAAAAAAAATGTTTAAATTGCCAGATTGGAAGTAAAATTATTATCTGTAAAATAAATGAAACGTGAAAGTGTAAAAAGTGCTTATATATCATTAAGCCTGCTTATTGCGATTATGACAATCGGCATTGCAGGATATATGATCATTGAAGATATGAACTTCAATGAAGCCTTTTATATGACCATAATCACTATTGCCACGGTAGGGTTTCGCGAAGTAGGAAGTCCTTTAAGTACTGCCGGAATGTATTTTACATCTTTTCTAATAATCTTTAGTTTTGGTATATTTGCATATGCTGTCACAACTTTTATCAGGTATGTTGTTGATGGCACATTTCGTCATTTATATAAAGATAACAGGGTGAGAAGAAGAATACACAGACTTAAAGACCATGTAATAGTTTGCGGATATGGAAGGAACGGCAGGCAAGCGGTTCAGGAATTACTCGACCATGGCGAGCCGCTTGTAATAATTGAACGTGAAGAAGACGTTATGGAAAACATACTCGATAACCCGGAATTGCTTTATGTACATGGTGATGCCACTCGTGACGATGTTCTTGATACATGCGGAATAAGTGAAGCAAAGGCACTTATCACTACACTTCCAGTTGATGCAGACAACCTGTTTGTTGTTCTTACTGCCAGGGAGATGAACCCTAGCATAACCATAATAAGCAGGGCCTCTGATGATCATTCCGATCTTAAATTAAAGCGTGCCGGGGCAACAAACGTTATTATGCCGGACAAAATAGGAGGCCAGCGAATGGCAAAATTGGTTGCCCAACCTGATGTAGTTGAGTTTCTGGAGTTTATTATGTTACAAAGTTCGGAAAATGTAGCATTGGAAGAAATAAACTGTGGCCAATTAGCTACCTGTTTTAACGGAAAATCGATACGTGAACTGGATATTAGAAATGAATCGGGGGCAAACATTATTGGATTAAAGCGAATCGATAAAACATTTATAATTAATCCATTACCTGAAGTTGTTCTTACGGCCCAGGACAAATTGTTTGTTTTAGGTACCAAACGTCAAATAATCCGTTTAAAAGATCTACTATACCAGGGAACAGATATTAAATAACTTAGTACAATCAAGATTTTTGCACCAGCTATTGAATAATAAAAAAAAATAAATACCTTTGCAACTCTTAATTTTTACAAGAATATTAATTTAACGAGGATGTATTTAGCAACAGAGAAAAAACAGGAAATATTTGAAAAG
>CAZWGG010000092.1:0-11802 GCA_964633305.1 uncultured Bacteroidales bacterium | reverse complement strand
CATAAAAACAGGTAAAAAAATATTTGTATGGGTTGTTCTTTTTTGGCCAAATTTTCTATTTGCACAAAAAACGGTTTATAAAGTAGATGACATTCCTCCTGAACTTAAAAAAAATGCAAAGGCCGTAATACGGGAAAATCATATAAGATTTGAAGTAAAGTCACAAGAAGATGCTACAATGGATGTGACTTATGTAATAACCGTACTAAATGATAATGGCATTGAAAACTCCCGGTTTATTGAATATTATGATAAGTTTAGAAAAGTGAGCAACATAAAAGCAACATTGTATGACAAAAACGGGGAAAAAATCAAAAAGTTTAGTGGAAGCGATATCCAGGATTACAGTGCTATATCAGGATATTCCATTTATGAAGACAACAGGGTGAAATTCATCGATCCTAATTATCGTACTACTCCTTTTACGGTTTCATATTCCTACCAGGTTAATTTCAAAGGCTTGTTACATTTTCCTGCCTGGAATTTGTATGATGACTATAATGTTTCAGTTGAAAAATCCAGTTTTGAAGTGGTAGTACCTGAAAATTATAAATTCAGGTATTACGAAAGAAACATTGACACTAAAGTAAGAAAGAAAAAGGATGATGGTTTACTATCTTATTCATGGGATACCACAAATTTATATGCCATTAAATATGAACCCTATTGTTTACCTGTATCTGAATATACGCCTATGGTAATTACTGCACCCTCAGACTTTGAGATTGATGGATATAGCGGAAATTGCGACACATGGAAAAATTTTGGCAGTTGGATCAATAAATTAAATAAAAACAAAGATTTTCTTCCTGAGGAAACAAAAAATCAACTTAAAAATCTTGTGAAAAATGCAGAAAATAATCTTGAAAAAATAGAAATACTTTACAGCTATTTACAAAACAAAACCAGGTACGTAAGTATACAGGTTGGCATTGGAGGTTGGCAACCTTTTGAGGCTGAAGTTGTAGACCGTTTATCATATGGAGATTGTAAGGCTTTAACAAATTATATGAAAACGATTCTCGATGCCGTGGGAATTAAATCATATTATACATTGGTATACGCAGGAGAAAGTGGCAAAAGATTAATCAGTAACTTTTCTTCAAGTCAATTTAATCATGCTTTTTTGTGTGTCCCCGTAGAAAATGATACTATTTGGCTTGAATGTACAAGCCAGCAAGTACCTTGTGGATATATCGGAACATTTACAGATGACCGTGATGTATTATTAATTGACGAAGATGGGGGCAAAGTAGTCCATACAAAAGTTTACACTGCCAAAGAGAACCGACAATTACTTAAAGTAAATGTTATACTTGATAACCAAGGTAACGGAAAAGCCACTATTTATACCAGTTATAACGGTTTGTTCTATGAGGATCTTAGGAGATTGCTGTTATGTGATGATGCCGATAAGAAAAAATTAATGTATAATAAAATTAATATACCAAACTTTGAAATGGTTAATTTTAACCACGAAGAAATAAAAAAAAGAATACCTGAAGTTAAAGAAAATATAGAACTTAGGTTACGTAATTGTGGAACATTGCTGGGAGGCAGGATGATTGTTAATTTAAATTTAATGAATAAAATTGACGAAATGCCTAAAAGAGTAAAAGACAGGAGATCGGATATTTTAATAAGAAGGTCATTTGTTGAAACCGATACAGTGGCATATACAATTCCCAACGGATATTCGTTAGACAAAACTCCAACAGGAGCATCTGTTACATCGAAATTTGGAGAATATAAAACAGAGATCATTTCTGAAGAACCCGGAATAAAATTTATACGTTACTTTGCCTTGAATAAGGGAACCTACCCGGTATCTGAGTATAATGATTTTGTTGATTTTTTTGAAAACATCATAAACAAAGAAGATCCCAAAATGGTTCTGACAAAGAAATAGTTGTTAAAATGAATTAATTTGCACGATTTTTGTACCATGCATAAAAGTTTTTTCCAAAACTTTTATTAAGTGTTAACGTTCTATTTATGTAGAGACAAAAATCTCAATACCCATGAAAATTAAAGACAGAATTAAATTTGTATTTATAGCAATTCTTGCTATCTCCCTGTTGTATACTTCCTGTAAAAAGGACAACGATAGTGAAGTAGAAATAGTAAACAGGGAGATTTATAAATTAATGAATGATATTTACTTATGGTTTAGCCATTTGCCTACAGTTGACCCTAAATCATTTTCATCGCCTTATGAATTAATGGACGCACTGCGCTATAAGGAACTTGACCGATGGAGCTTTGTAATGACAAAGGAAGAATATAACCAGTATTTTGTTCAGGGTGAAATGGCTGGGCATGGTTTTCTTCTGAGCAAAGACGATGCTGAAAATATAAGGGTCGCGTTTGTATACAGATCAACACAGGCATATGCTAATGGAGTGAGAAGGGGTTGGATTATTAAAAAAGTAAATGGTACCTCTGTCAATTCCAATAATGTTATTGACCTGTTAGGCCCAAATGAAATTGGAATTAATAATACTATTGAGTTCATCAATAATACTGGCACGACCGTCACCCTGTCATTAACAAAAGAGGTGCTGAAAATAACGCCTGTCCTGTATAGTGAAGTTATATCTGCCGCGAACAAAAAAATAGGGTACATGGTTTTCCAGGATTTTATAGAAACTGCCATAGAAGAAATTGACAGTACATTTACTGCATTTAAAAATGAAGGTGTTGATGAGTTAATTATTGATCTCAGGTATAATGGAGGAGGAAGTGTTGATGTTGCTCTTCACCTTTCCGGATGGCTTACCGGAAATACAAATGCAAATAAAACGTTTGTGAAATTTCAACATAACGAAAAAAACAGGAACCTCGATTCTGAACATGAGATTCCATACAATGGAAATTCATTTGATTTTAACAGAATTGTCTTTATTGGCACAGGAGCCTCAGCTTCAGCAAGCGAATTACTAATAAATGGCATGAAACCTTATGCAGATGTTACTCTTATTGGTACTCCAACAGAGGGAAAACCTGTAGGCATGTATGTCTATGTATTCGATAATTACAATTATGCAGTATTCCCGGTAAGCTTTAAATACACCAATGCCAATAATGTAGGCGATTTTTACGATGGTTTACAGCCTGATATCCTGGTAAATGATGACATTACTGCTGATTTTGGAGATTTGGATGAAGATATGTTAAACACAGCGGTTAATTATATTATTTCAGGTGGAATTCCTGCCTTTACGAAAAAAACAACTGCAGGTTCTTATATTTTATTACCTGATGATCCTTTATCCAATTTCTTAAGATCTTATTAAAAAAACATAGCTAATACAAATTAATCAAAAACTGCTATTGAGGTAAATTGCACTATAAGTCGGGAGCCCGACCTAAAAAAGGCAGCTATAAGCTATTTAAAATTTAACTAGCCGTCTATAAAGTCCACACATTTCGTTGCTTTTGGAGGACTAATTTGACCGGTTTTTTTAGTCTGGCAATTATTTATTATTCTACCAGTACTTTTGACATAAAACTTGCCTTATGAACATAAAAACCGTTTTTTATGCAGTAATTGAATGCTGCCAAATTTTTATTATACACAATTAAACGTATAGTTTTAAATCCATTACAAATAAGATAATGCTCAATAAATTTCATAACTTCCGAGCCTATTCCTGCGTACCTGTGTTCAGGTTCAATATAAATTTCATCCAAGAAACAGTTTTTACCATGATATTCTAATGAATAGTTAAATGTTAAACAAAAATAACCGATGGGCTTACTATCAAATAGTACTATTCATAATCCTCCGGAACTCTTTTCTGAAATTAAATTTTCAATAGCATTTTTAGATTTATCTCGTTCAAATTCAATACCTTCAAAATTGTAATAATCCTTCATGAAATCAAGAACTATGCTTACATTTTCCTTTTTTACAGTCTTACATTCAATTGCCATACTATTCTATTTTTTTTGGGAACATTCCTTCTTTCCTTTTGTTCACCTGATCATGATGATATAAATCACTCTTTATTTGTAAAACGATCTCATAAACCACGTATTCATTTGGTGAATAATCCCGCCAAAGGAGGAGGGTTTCATACCTGTGATTAGTAAATTGATGTTTTCTTACTCAGTCCTAAAAAAATTATTACTTATATTTGAGTGAAAAAAATTGCAATTAGAAAAGCAATAAAATGATACCACTAAAAGATTCCATACCATCAAAACATTTTCCAATTGTAAATTGGGTCATTATTCTTCTTAATTTGCTGGTTTTTCTTTTTCAAATGAAGTTAAATGAAGCACAATTAGAATCTTTTCTCATTAAATACGGATTAATCCCTGCAAAAATTCTTGCAGAAATTTCTGGAAATCCTTCTGATTTTAAAATTGCAATGTTATCCCCTTTCTTTACCAATATGTTTCTGCATGGCGGGTTTTGGCATCTTCTGGGAAATATGTGGTTTCTCTACATTTTTGGCAATAATGTTGAGGACAAAATGGGTAGTATCCGCTATTTACTATTTTACCTGATAGCAGGTATTTTAGCAAGTTTAACACATTTTATTCTTTATGCTCATTCACCTGTACCGGCAATTGGTGCATCAGGGGCAATATCGGGTGTTATGGCCGCTTATATGTTTTTATTTCCACGAAGTAAAATAATTACTTTTATCCCAATATTTTTTATTTTGCCATTGCTTATTCCTATTCCTGCTCCTATATTTATTGGTATATGGTTTTTCGGTCAATTACTTAGCGGAACATTTCACTTGTTTCATGGAACTGCTACAGGAATTGCATTCTGGGCCCATATTGGCGGATTCTTTGCCGGAATGTTTCTATATAAACTTTTTGTCAGGAAAAAGAACAAGTATAGTTATAAGTATTAGTATTCCTATTTTTTATAAAACATTATTAAGAATCATTTTAAATAATTTGGATAATCGGATAATTTTCTTTTTTTTTGTACTAAAATTCACATCTACAACTACAATTATATGAAGAATTTTAGCAACAGCAGGATTTCTTACGTAACCTCAAGTATTCTTACGCAAGTTAGATTTTTTCTGTCCTGTATGTGTTGCTGTTGTTGTATGTCATAACTACCCTCTTTCAAATAGTTTGAAGTATTTCATTAATTTTGATGAATATACATTCCCTTTATTTTATCGCTTAGACAATCAAGAATCGAATGAAAAGACATAACATAAAATAGTAACTTATAAATATTTAAAGCCATGAGCAATAATTACAGATTTGAAACCCTTCAGCTTCATGCAGGCCATGAAATTGATAAAGTGACTAACTCCAGGGCCGTTCCTATTTACCAAACCACATCGTATGTATTTAACAATTCGGAGCATGCAGCCAATTTATTTGGACTTAAAGAATTTGGAAATATCTATACCCGGATTATGAACCCAACAACCGATGTTTTTGAAAAACGAATAGCTGCCCTAGAAGGAGGAGTAGCAGCATTAGCTACTTCTTCAGGCCAATCGGCACAATTTCTTACGATCACAAACTTAATGGAAGCTGGAGACAATTTAGTATCCACCTCATATTTATATGGTGGTACGTATAACCAGTTTAAGGTTCAGTTTAAACGATTAGGAATGAACGTGAAATTTGTTAATGGTGACCATCCTGAAGAATTTGAAAGATTAATTGATGAGAAAACCAAGGCGATATACCTGGAAACCATTGGAAACCCACGTTTCAATATTCCTGATTTTGATGCTATTGCAAAAGTTGCTCAACAACACAATATTCCATTAATTGTTGACAATACTTTTGCCGGGGCAGGCTATCTTTTCCGTCCAATTGAACACGGGGCAAATATTATTGTTGAATCGGCAACAAAGTGGATCGGTGGTCATGGAACGTCAATAGGTGGAGTTATTGTTGATGCAGGTAATTTCAATTGGGGCAATGGAAAATTTCCTATGTTTACTGAACCATCTGAGGGATATCACGATTTGAAATTCTGGGATGTTTTTGGTGAAGGAAGTCCTTTTGGTAATATTGCTTTCATCATCCGGGCCAGGGTTGAAGGTTTAAGGGACTATGGAAATGCAATGAGTCCATTTAATGCATTTTTATTGCTACAAGGACTTGAAACATTATCACTAAGAATGGATAGAATAACATCTAATGCACTAGAATTGGCAACATGGTTACAAAAACAAAACTGGGTAGAAAACGTGAATTACCCGGGCCTTGAGAGTAGTGCATACAATAAACTAGCCAAAAAATATTTGAAAAAGGGTTTCGGCGGTGTGTTAACTTTTAAAATAAAAGCCGGGAAAGAAGCAGCGGATAAGCTTATTGATAATGTAAAATTGATTAGTCATCTTGCCAATATAGGTGATGCAAAAACATTGATTATTCACCCCAGCTCAACAACCCATGAACAGCTAGGTATTGAAGAACAAAAATTAAGTGGTGTTGAACCTGGTGTGTTATGGGTTTCGGTTGGTATTGTACATATTGAAGTTATTAAGTCCGACCTTCTTCTGGCATTGGATAAGGCATTAAAGTAAAACGTTAATTTTTTTTGTGCTATTGTCAGTTAACTTCCATCTCAAAAATTTCATATTGCTAGTTTATTTAATTAAATTTCGTAACAAAAATTTTAAATAATTGTATTAATATATCTATATATTTATATATATTTGCATGAAATTTTTAAATCAATGAATACGATTGAAATAGAAAAACGATACAACGAGCTAGCACAAGACAACTGCTGCCTTTCATGTGGTGGTGCTATCAATTATTCAAAAGTGCAAAAGGGTGACATATGTGTTGATCTTGGATGTGGAAGAGGTAGTGATGTAATGAAAATGGCAATGGAAGTTGGTACTTCAGGATACGTTTATGGAATTGATATTTCGGAAGGAATGCTAGAAAAAGCAAGAAAAACTGCCGATAAATTAAAAGTTAAGCATGTAAGTTTTATCCGGTCTGCCCTTGAAAGTCTTCCCCTTAAAAATAATTCGGTTGATATAGTCATTTCCAATTGCACTATAAATCATTCATTTGATAAACAAGCTGTTTGGAATGAAATATACAGAATTTTAAAAGCAGGAGGAAGATTTGTAGTAAGCGATATCTATGCTCTTGAAATTGTCCCTGCCAAGTATCGGAACGATCCGGTTGCAGTAGCCGAATGTTGGGCAGGAGCAATACAAAGAGATGATTATATGAATGTACTTCAAAAAGCTGGTTTTAAAACTATTGAAATACTTGAAGAAAGTACTCCTTATCAAAAAGGAGAGATTGAAGTCGCCAGTTTTACTATTGCAAGCCAAAAAGTTAATACGTGTTGTTGTTCATAAAATTTAATTTACCTATCATGAAAAGTTTAATAAAAAAAAGCAAAATCCAGAAAAAAGAAATCGCACAATGCTGTGCAAAACAATCGAAAATTGTGGCAGGATGTCATGATTAATAACTAAAATTGGCTGTGAAATTCAAATTATGCCAGATTTAAAAATAGCTTTACCTGAAAAAAAGTAACAAAGGAATATGATGCACTTTATATAAAACCATCAATTGGAAAATATACAAACATTTTGCTATTGTGGACCATTCAACAAGTATTGAGGATGGCATATTGATCGAAGAGGAAATCTGGCTTTGTTGGAAGATGGATTAATAGTAAAAAGAAAGCCGTTAGGGCATCATGACATGTAGAAAACTCATTGCCGAAACTTTGCTGAACTCCATGAAAAAGCAAAAATAAGGGGACCGGTTAGTAAGAATTAAATAAAATGCAGGAATCTTATAGAGAACATAAATTGACGACTAGTGAATGATAAAAAGGTTGGAGGTAAAAAGATCCTTTAAATGATAGTTGTAAACAATTTTTTATGATTTTTTCTAAACATAATATTATATCCCGTATAAAAGATTCTGAAAAATATTTTATAGTCAACTTATTGACAGGAAATGCAGATATCCTTTCAGAAAAGGAAATGAAGGATATAACGAATAATATTTTTAAGAACCGGGATGAATTTATTCAAAAAGGTTACTTGACAGATTCTGATGAAGAAGATAGGTTATTTAAGCAAAAGTATCTTGAATTCCTTGATAACAGGGAAACAGATGAAGTACAATTATTTTTTGTCCCAACTTATTCATGCAATTTCAATTGTACATATTGTTATCAACATGAGTACTCAAATACAAACCTTAAATTAACGACTGACATAATTGATTCTTTCTTTACGTATATCATATCAAACTTTCGCAATAAAAAAAAATATATTACCCTGTTTGGAGGAGAACCACTATTGCCCGGCGATAATCATAAAAAAATGATTGAATATTTTATCGCCCAGTCAACAAAACATCAACTTGAGTTGGCTATAGTTACAAATGGATATCATCTCATGGAGTATCTTCCAGTGCTAAAAGCAGCATCTATTCGTGAAATACAGGTAACTCTTGACGGAACAGAACATGTTCATAACTCACGCCGAACATTGAAAAACAACCATGGTACATTTAAACAAATTGTAGATGGAATTGATAAAGCCCTTAGTGAGAAACATCACGTTAACCTGAGGGTAGTTGTGGATAAAGAAAATATTGAAAATCTTCCTGAACTGGCCCGATTTGTCATTGATAAAGGATGGATGACCCATTCATACTTTAAAACACAGCTTGGCAGGAATTATGAGCTGCATCATTGTCAGATTAACAATAAAAACTTATTTTCACGTATCTCTCTTTATGAACAACTTTATCAATTAGTTATACATTACCCTGAAATTCTTGACTTTCATAAACCTGCCTATTCCATATCGAAATTCCTTTTTGAAGAAGGTGAGCTTCCCCTGCCTCTTTTTGACTCATGCCCTGGAACTAAAACCGAATGGGCTTTTGACTATACAGGACATATTTATTCATGCACCGCAACGGTTGGAAAAACCGGAGAAGAGCTCGGGTGTTTTTACCCGGAGATAGAGCTTTATGATGAAAAGATTGCTTTATGGGAAGATCGTGATGTTTTATCGATAAAAGAATGTTCTGATTGCCAGCTGCAATTGGCATGTGGTGGAGGATGTGGTACGGTTGCAAAAAACAATACTGGCTCCCAAAATAAACCTGACTGTCGACCTATTAAAGAATTGCTTGAATTAGGTATCGGGTTATATTTCGGAAACCAGATAAATACTTAATAAAAGAATTATGAAAGAAATAAATGCTGAAGATTTTGATACAGAAGTTTTAAAAGGCAGCAAAGTTGTCCTTGACTTCTACTCAACAGAATGTCCTCCTTGCGAGGCATTGACACCAAAATTTGAATCACTTGACAAATTATTTGGCAAAGAACTAAAATTCCTAAAAATATTCCGTCAGGAAAATAGAACCCTTGCTGAAAAACTAGGTGTAAAATCATCACCAACAGTACTTTTCTTCAATAATGGAAAAGAGGTTGGGAACCGTTTGGCTGGAGGAATAAAACGATCTGATTTAATACGGGAATTCGAATCATTAATGCCCATTAACGAAATAGAGAACATAAAATCTGGTATAGAACCTTCTACCTGCGAATGTGACGTTATTATTCTGGGAGCAGGACCAGGAGGGCTTGCGGCTGGCTTGTATCTTTGCCAGGCAAGAATTAATACTGTGCTGGTTGACATTGGACTGCCCGGCGGTCAGGTCTCAACAACCCACCAAGTATCAAATTATCCCGGCTTCATCGAACCTGTCCCTGGATACCTGTTATCACATAATATGGCTGAACAAACAAAGCGCTGCGGAACAGAATACAAAGTTGCAGTTGATATTACCCGCGTTAATCTTAAGAAAAAAGAAGTGGTTATTGATGAATACGAAACGTTAAAAGCAAAAATGATAATTATTGCTACCGGAACATCTCCCAATTTACTTAATATCCCAGGGGAAAAGGAATATAAGGGAAAAGGTATATCGTACTGCGCTACCTGTGATGCAAAGTATTTTAATGATAAAGAAGTAGTGGTAATTGGTGGGGGCAATTCAGCCGTTGAAGAAGCCGATTTTATTTCGAAATTTGCTAAAAAAGTAATTTTGGTTCATCAATTTGATAAACTACAAGCAAATAAAGCAGCACAAGAAAAGCTATTTTCAAATCCAAGAATTGAAGTAATTTTTGAACATGAACCCAGGTCTTTTGTAAAAAAAGAGGACAAAATGCAAGTTGAAATTGAAGACCTGGAAAAAATGGAAAGAAAAAATCTGATTGTTGACGGTATATTTATATTCATAGGAATGAAAGCAAATATTGACCTTTTTGCAGACGAGCTGGAACTCGACCAGTATGGATATATTATAACAGATGAAGATATGCGGACTAAACTACCAGGTATTTATGCCGTTGGAGATGTAGTTAGCAAAAAGTACAGACAAATTACAACTGCAGTTGCTGATGGAACCATAGCAGCTATTTCCATAACAAGGGAAATGGATGTCAATTAGTCTGAAAGCTCATCTTCATGCCTTTTTGACATTTCGGGCCATGTCGCATAGCTAGTACTAATTAATAATTATTCGACATATGTTAATATGTGAATATATTGGTACGATAATTGTAAGAATTCCTAAAACAAAATCATGAAAAGGTTTATAAAAAAATATGGATTGTACCTATTATTTGCTCTTATCGGCGCTATTGGCGGATACCTATACTGGTACTACATTGGCTGTAAATCAGGCTCCTGTCCGATTACCTCGGTATGGTATACCACAAGTTTATATGGCGCTGTATTGGGATATTTGACAGGTGACATAACACTTGGAATTATTAAAAAACCCCGAAAAGGAAAATCTAATGACAATGAAAAAGCTTAGTTAAAACTTTTAAATTTATATCTATGAGTTACTACATATCAAAAAATCTTTCAAATATATCTTTTGGAGATTCTGTTGCAAGAGTTACAGAACTATTAAAAGAACAGGGATTTGGCATAATAACTGAAATTGACGTAAAGGAAACAATGAAGAAAAAGCTTGATATTGATTTTAGGAATTACAGGATATTAGGTGCCTGCAATCCCCCTTTTGCTCACAAAGCCTTACTGCTTGAAGATAAAATAGGAACCATGCTACCTTGTAATGTTATTGTGCAGGAATTGAAAAATGGAACTATAGAAGTAGCGGCTATTGATCCAAAGGCATCGATGATGGCCGTTAATAATCCGAAATTAGCAGATATTGCCAATGAAATTCAGGAACGGCTTCAGAAAGTAATAAGTAAATTATAGTTGATTACTATTCTTCTCAAACTTGCCAAATAAAGATTGATCAATTACTTCAACAAAAAAATACTTGGATATCCAAGTAAATGATACCATCAAATGAAGGAGTATAATTTGAAACAAAATAAATCACAATATTTTTGACTTTTTTAAGAATGAATTTGTATCTTGTACATCCATTTTCTAACCTCTATCTGAAAATTACCTGAAAATCAAACCCTAAAATTATTTTATTTAATAACTTTTAAAATAATTTTAAAATGGTCAAACCAATAATTTTACATGCAAAATGCCCGAAATGCCATGCTCCTTTGAAAGATGAAATTCAACTATTAAATGGTAATCCCAGTATTAAAGTAGATATAATTGTTTCAGGGAAAAGAGGAATTCTTTACTTATCTCCGCTATGGAATGATTTCACATGGAAAAGTACTATAACAATTCCAAAGGATTCAGTAACTGAAATGTACTGTTCAAATTGTAACCGGCGTTTAATAAGTGAAAAATCGTGCGGAAAATGCCATGCCTGGATGGTTCCCTTCGATCTTGAACAGGGTGGAAA
>CAZWGG010000091.1:0-11823 GCA_964633305.1 uncultured Bacteroidales bacterium | reverse complement strand
AAATACCCATGTCTTTATAATCGGCAGGTATTTCATATACTTCATCTGCCAATCCTTGGTCATCTGTTTCTGCATTCCTGAATATCCTTTCAAAATAAGTTTCCGTATTAAGAAGGGAATAATTATAATCCCTGTTTTGCCTGGGGTAAAAACCGCGTCTGCGGGTTGACATCTCAACTTCGTAATTCCTGTTTGCTGCCGGCGGACCGAAAAAATTTGTTGCCTGGATCGATACATTAAGCCAATCACCTGGCTTTAGTTCTTTTTTATCTAAATTAACATCCACTTTGATCCGGTCCGGAACAAATTCTTCAATTTTTATAGGTTTCGTACCTAACAAAACAGAGTTAGAAGTGTACAATTCTGCAGTATATGTCCCTGTTATGGTTGAAGATACTGTTTGTACCGAGGTTTCAAATGACCCATTCTCATTAAGTACTTTCCGTACCGTTTTAAGTGTTTTGCCGTTAGGAGTAATAATTTTAAGAATAACCGGCATTTGGCCTGGAGTATTCCAATTATAATCTCTAACAATGGCAGACAGGTTAATTTTTTCTCCTGGCCTGTATAATTCACGTTCACCATAAATAAAAGCTTCAAGTCCGGATGGATTTTCATATTTTCCCCCTACCTCAAACCTTGAGGTATTTACCCTTGATTGTCCCAGGTAAATATAATTAAAATCTTCCCCAAGATTTGCAGTTACCAAAGCTGGTTTAAATCCCGGGGCAGGAAGCTCATTATACTGATATTGACCATATCCTTCAGCGTTTGTTGTTATTGTAGATAAAACCTGGTTATTTTGTCCCATGACAGTTATACTAACATTATTTAGCGGTTTAGCATCAATAAGTGAGTTTGCAAAAACACTTACGCTTTTTTTACCTTGTTTAACAATAAGGCCAATATCTGAAACCGCCACAACCTTCTTTGCCTTGAGCCAATAATGATCTTCAGAAGCAATTTCTACCTGGTATAACCCTTTATAATTCTTAAGTTTATCTTCAAAATCGAATTTTAGTATTCTCGAATTTCCTAATCGTTCGAGCTCATTTGACTCAATAGTTTTCTCGACAATAACATCCCCAATATCTTCAGTATTAGAGTGGCCGTAATCATAATAATCGTCATAGTAATATTCTTCATCGTAATAATCTTCATCGTAGTAATAATTATAGTTACCCGATTTCAGAAAATTAATGATATTGTTCTCATATATCTTAATTACTTTAAGTTTAACACGCGGCACATTTATGATAGCCACTTCAATACCTCTTGATCCTTTAGCAGAAAGATAGGTCCCTTTTTTATCGGTAAACCTTATTGCAGGTTTTAACTTACCGAATGAAATTTCTTGTTCATAATCATATTTTAACACTCCTCCAATCTTTCCAGGCAAATCTTTTGCTATTGAAACCGTATATTTTTGTGATACATCAAAACTTGAACTTTTTATAATAAAATAATTTGTAAGTACTTCCAATTCATATTTTACAGAAGGTTGAATGGTTATATACTTTCTTAATTTTTTCTCGTCAACCTTTTGAGAGGTATTAACGGTTATTCGTCCTGCCATACCATCATGTTCTGCTGAAATACCTGTTATAGTGAGTTTATACGGAGAATTCAGCATCATGTCAAGTTTTATTTCTTCCTCGGTAGGATTTGTCCCTTTGTCTGGCATCAATCCCTTATTCAATATACATTTTACATCCAAATCCTTATCCTCGGGTTTTACATCTCCCAACATAAATTTTGTTTCACTTTGAATTTCGGAGGATAAGGATTGAACCGAGATATCTTTTCCTTCAATATTTACATGGAGGTTTTCAATAATATGAGCGGGATCGACAGGATAATTAAATACAAATGAGACGTTCACCCGTGGATCATTTTCATTACCTTCAGCTAAAGTCCAGTACACTTTGCTGTCTTCAAGTTTTAGAAGTGGTGTATAAACCGAATAATCTCTGTCTCCTTTAAATTGTGATCCTTTTTTATAATCTGTGATACTATTTGTGAGTTTAATTTTGTAAGTTGTTGCAGGCAAAAAACCATGTGCAGGTAAAAAAACCAGTTCACTTTTACTAATCCAAATTGTCCGGCCTTCTACATAAGGATCAATAGTAATAAACTCTGTTGAAGTTGCAGCATTGACAAGTGAATCAGGAATAAGTTCTGTATTAAAAAGAAATTTAAGTGTGGAAGATAACCCTATTTCATTTTCAAAACTTGTTGATACTACTTTTACCTTGCTTTGTTTTGAGCAGGATACACATCCAAGAACAAAAAGTAAAATTAAAGCTACCCGAATAGGTTTTTGTTTAAGCATAGAAGTATTGTTTTTATTATTTTTAAAGTCTAATAAATGTACTTATGAAGACTCATCTATTTCATGATAATTGGCATTTTATATCTGTTTCGAAATGACAAAAAATGAGTTTTCATAGATACAAAAATTCTGTTTACAAAGTACAAAAAAATCCAAACTTTAAAAAATCATTTGGTATATTCGGTAATTAATTTCAAAGTAATTAGTAATACCATTGATACGTAATTACATACATATTTTTATAAAGGCTATTAGAGAAATCAATATCAGGCTTTTATGGAGTACTTATTTGCATATAAAGAGAAGAATATTGAATTTCCGGTATAAAAGAATACTATATGCTTTCTTCATTTTACTTTCCTTTATCGTTATTTTTAAAATACTCGATATTATTTTTCCTTTTAAGATAAACGTGGACTATTCAACTGTCATCTACTCCTCAAATGGAAGTATATTACACGCATATTTAAGTTCTGATGATAAGTGGAGAATGTATACCCACCTGGAAGAAATTACCCCGACGCTTAAAAAAGCTATACTTTTTAAAGAAGACAAATATTTTTATTATCATATCGGGATAAATCCGGTAGCAGTAATCAAAGCTGTCATAAAAAATATAATAAGAGGCAAGCGAACATCTGGTGCTTCTACAATTACAATGCAGGTTGCAAGGTTATTACAGCCAAAAAGAAGAACATACCTGAATAAATTAGTTGAAATGTTCCGGGCCATACAACTTGAATGGCATTATTCGAAAAAAGAAATCTTCCAGTTATACATGAACCTGGTCCCATATGGAGGAAATATTGAAGGTGTAAAGGCCGCTTCGATGATTTTTTTTGATAAAATGCCTGATCACCTCAGTATTGGAGAAATTGCCGCTTTATCTATTATCCCGAACCGTCCAAACTCTTTACAACCCGGGAAAAACAATGAAACATTAGAAATCGAAAGAAACAAATGGTTAAACCGTTATAAAAAATCACACCTTTTTCCTGAACAGGATATTAAAGATGCCGAAGAAGAACCCTTAAAGGCATTTAGACATGAATTACCAAAAAAAGCGCACCATGTTTGTCAACGATTATATAATTCCAATAAAAACAACCATACCGTTTACTCAACTATTATTTCCGAGACTCAATCAAAAGTAGAATCATTGGTTAAGGAACACATTAACAGATGGTATTTTAAAAATGTTAAAAATGCTGCCGCTTTAGTCATAGATAATAAAACCGACAATATCATTGCCTATGTTGGGTCTGCCGATTTTTATAACAATGAAGATGCCGGCCAGGTTGACGGAATACAAGCAATACGGTCTCCCGGAAGCACTTTAAAACCATTAATTTACGGACTTGCTTTTGATAAAGGAATTGTTACTCCTGCATCTGTTATTAGTGATGTCCCAACATATTTTTATGGGTATGAACCGGAAAATTACGATGGCAAATATCATGGACTAATAACTATAGAACATGCATTGGCTAACTCCCTCAACATCCCTGCAGTAAAAATTCTTAATGAGCTAAATACAGGTATCTTAATTGAAACACTAATTCATGCCGGGTTCCGGCAAATTAAAAAAGACAGCAAAAATCTTGGCTTATCAGTTGCTCTTGGGGGGTGTGGTGTAACATTAGGAGAGCTTTGCAGGTTATATAACGCCTTATCAAATCATGGCGCTTTAAAAAAACTAAAATTGGTAAATAATATCCCAAATACCAGGGTAAAAAAGAATACTAAATCATCAAATCAATACCAGGTTAGAATTCTTTCACCTGAAGCGGCTTTTATGGTCACTGAAATATTAACTAAAGTAACCAGGCCTGACCTGCCACTAGAATGGGGTAATAGTGCCAATTTACCCAAAGTGGCATGGAAAACAGGAACTTCATATGGTCGCCGTGATGCGTGGAGTATCGGGTACAATAAAAACTACACGGTTGGTGTTTGGGTGGGAAACTTTTCAGGTGAAGGCACTCCTGAGTTAAGCGGTGCAAGTGCGGCAGCACCTCTTCTTTTCAATATTTTTAATGCCATTGACTATGCCTCGGAAGAAAACTGGTACGAAATGCCTGACGGACTGGAATCGAGGTTTGTTTGTTCGGCATCGGGACAGGTACCTTCTGAGTTTTGCGACGATCAGGTAATTGATTATTATATTCCAACAATCTCATCAACAAAAACATGTAAGCACTTGACAGAAGTTTTTCTGTCACCTGATTCTTCCGTTTCATATTGCATGTCATGCAGACCTGCCACCGGCTATATAAAAGCCTTATATCCAGATTATGCACCTGAAGTAATTGCCTATTATGAAGAAAACCTGATTAATTATAAAAAGATACCTCCACATAATGATAACTGCGAAAGGGTATTCACCGGTTCAGCGCCTGTAATTATTTCTCCGCAGCAAAATGCCGAATATTTTATCGATGAAACCGATACCATGCAAATAGCGCTAAGCTGCAATGCAGCTATCGATGTTGAACAAGTATACTGGTTTATAAATAAACGGTTCTACCGGTCGGCATTGCCTTCGGAAAAAATCTTTTTTAGTCCCGCCGAAGGCAAAACCGAAATTTCCTGTTCAGATGACAAAGGGAGAAACACCGATATTGTTATCTGGGTTAAGAAGATTGAGTTTTGAGAAAAAAAAGGGGTTGTTTAGAAAACCTATTGACAAAGATTACATGCATTACCTGTAAATTTCTATTTATGTTAACAGTACATTTATTTTCCACTTTCTTTGATCCCGAACTGTTATGGTTCTATTTTAGAAGGTATAGCAAGCAAGTTTAATCAAAAATCCTCGTAGAGGATTCATAATATAATAACAAACACAAATATATGAAATCCGCAACCTATACTCAATTGTACATCCATCTGGTATTTGCTGTAAAATTTAGAGAATGTCTTTTAAAATCCGACCAGCGAAAAGAATTATATCAATATGCAAGTGGTATTATTGAAAATAAAAAATGTAAAACTATTATTGTAAATGGTTATACAGATCATATTCATATTTTTACAGGCTTAAATCCTTCTGTTTCTATTTCTGATTTGGTGAGGGATATAAAACGATCATCATCTTTATTTATAAACCAACAAAAAAAATAGTTTCAAGACAAATTTAGTTGGCAGGATGGATATGGGGCATTCTCATATAGTCGTTCTCAAATTAATATTGTTTATCAGTATATTTTAAATCAGGAAGAACATCATAAAAAAAAGTCTTTCAAAGAGGAATACCTGAATATGTTAAAGAAATTTGATGTTGATTACAATGAGGAATACTTATTCGAATTTTTTGAATGATATATGCCCACTAGTCTAAGCAGGCACCTGAATTAGTTTTCAAAGTAGAGGATAAAACATTTTCTTCGCCACCTTCTTTAATTACAGGCTGACATTGTTCAACTATTTTAAAAGTCATAGTCATATACTAACAAATCAATGCGGTTGAATACTTAATTTTCTAATATTAAAATGTTAATATAATAGTTATAATAAAATATTTTTATAGCTATTAAAAACTATTTTAATAGCTATCATATTAATTTTTTATAAGTGTTAAATTATTTATTTGTAGTGTGTAATTTTGACAGGAGAAGTGTTGTTCCTTCAAAAAACTGACCAGGGAAAAGATAAAAGCTGGTCGGGCTTCCTAAAAATCATAACCTGGATAAGTTATGATAAAAAACTTTGAAAAGTAACCTGAGAAATCAGAAATCGTATGCAATAAGCCATTATAGTTTAACGAATTAAAATCAAACGAAAAATGTCTTCACTTGTAATTTTATCAAGTTTATTTTTAAATACTTCCAAATGTTTGAAGTCTTTCAAATTATTATTCTCAAAATGCATTTCTTTCAAATCTGAATTTTCGATTGAAATAATAAGTTCAAGACTTTTACAATAGAGTTTATTTCATCCATTGAAACAAAAACCCATCTTCGTAGAAGATAAATTATTGTAGTAGTTCAATCAAAACAATGAATAATCCTCGTAGAGGATTCATGGATAAATCGAAAAACCAATTGGAATTTTGTAAGTTGAATATGCAACCTCTACAAGGTTGTAGAAGCCCGTCATTCAAATTTATTCTACTACAAAAATATAACCGCTACGCGGTAAAAACTTGAGTAAACTAACTTATAATGTATTTCTAGTCGGGTTCCTATACATCTCACAAAGCTTTATAGCCTGTTTTGCTTCTTTTACATCATGAACACGAAGGATATTTGCCCCGTTTAATAAAGATATGGTATGCAGAACTGTCGTACCATTTAACGCATCATTAGGGGTTATATTTAGAGTTTTATAAATCATTGTTTTACGAGAAACACCTACCACCATCGGAAGTTCAAACATACGAAACGAATCGAGTTGGCTTAATATCCGGTAATTGTGTTCAATTGTTTTTCCAAAACCAAACCCCGGGTCAATAATTATGTCATTTACACCCAACATGTGCAGTTTATGAAGCTTTTCGGAAAAAAACATGAAAATTTCTTTTACAACATCTCCGTATTCGGGGTTTTTCTGCATGTTTTCCGGAATGCCCTTCATGTGCATTATAATATATGGTATTTGAAGTGCAGTAATGGTATCGAACATTTTTTCATCTGCATTTCCGCCAGATATATCGTTTATAATATCGACCTCAAAATCTTTTACAACACGCTCTGCAACATCTGATCTGAATGTGTCGACTGAAATAAGAATACCCGGATATTTTTTCCTGACAGGCCGTAATGCCATTTCCAGTCTCTTCAACTCTTCATGGGTTGAAATATCATCAGCACCAGGCCGGGATGAATAAGCGCCTATATCTATAAAATCTGCACCTTCTTCCAACATCTTATCAACTTGTTGAAGTATAACATCTTCACCGGTATATCGACCACCATCATAAAATGAATCGGGTGTTACATTCAAAATTCCCATTATTTTGGGTGTTGACAAATCAACTAGCTTACCCTTGCAATTAAGGGTAAATTTTATAGAAAAAAATTTATCTTTAAAATCCATTTATTAAACTAATTTTAAATAAAAATAGTAAAAAGAGAAACTCAATAGTATTGATTATGAAATTTTTTGTTATCGAAGGACTCGACGGATCTGGTAAATCAACACAAACAAAGCTGTTAAAGAGTTTCTTAGAAAAGAAAAATATTAAGTATAACTACATTCATTTTCCGAGGACAGATAGATCAGTTTTTGGAGATTTAATTGCCCGTTTCTTACGGGGTGAGCTTGGTGACATAAATAATGTTCACCCTTACTTGGTATCTCTTATTTATGCCGGTGACCGAAAAGATGCTGCCGATATAATAAAAAAATGGCTGGAAAAAGGCGAATTGGTTATTCTTGACCGCTATGTTCATTCAAACATTGCCTTTCAGTGTGCAAAAATTAAAAATCGTGAAGAAAAAATAAAACTTAAAGATTGGATAAACCACCTGGAATATGAGTATTTTAAAATCCCAAAACCCGATATAAGTATTTTTCTCGATGTTCCCTTTTCATTTACTATGAAGAAACTGACTATACAAAGACAAGGAAAAGACCGGGATTATTTGCAGGGGGGCAGGGATATTCATGAGGAAGACCTTACTTTCCAGGAGAAAGTAAGAGAAGCTTATTTATGGCAGGTTGAGGAGGATGAATCGTTTAAACTGGTTAATTGTTATGACAACAATGGAGAAATGTTACCCCCGGAAGACATATTTGAAAAAATACAAAAGGTTTTTGGTTTCCATTAACAATTTGTTAACTATTTAAAATAGCTATTTTTGTTAGTTTTGAGAAAAAAAAACAATTATGATTATGAAATTGATACGAATTGCAAGCAGAATTCTTGTTGGAATTATTTTTGTTTTTTCAGGATTTGTTAAAGCTGTTGATCCGCTAGGTTCTACCTACAAGTTTTCTGATTATTTTGAAGCGTTTCATATTGAATTTTTAAACTTTTTGACATTTCCCCTGGCTATAATCCTTTGTGTTATTGAACTTTGCATTGGATTAAATTTACTTCTTGGCATAAGGATAAAAATTACCAGTTGGTTTCTACTTGCTTTCATGTCTTTCTTTACAATACTAACTTTTATCCTGGCCATTTTTAATCCTGTAACCGATTGTGGTTGTTTTGGCGATGCACTTATACTTACAAACTGGCAAACATTCTGGAAAAATATAATCATTTTTATACCTTCCCTTGTTATATTTATCCAAAGAAATAAGTATGTGCCATTTTATAAAAATAGCACTGAATGGGGGCTTACTTCAGCATTTATCCTTTTCGGACTTATATTAACGTTATATAATTATTATAACTTGCCTGTACTGAATTTCCGTCCATATAAAATTGGTACGGACATACCCGAAAGCATGATTATACCAGAAGGCAGTCCTGCCGACGAATATGAAATCACGCTTATTTATGAAAAAGAAGGAAAACAGAAGGAGTTCACTGTGGAAAATATACCTGATTCAACATGGAGTTGGATTGAAACCAAACAAAAACTTATCAAAAAAGGCTATGAACCCCCTATTCACGATTTTTCCATTTCAACTCTTGAAGGTGAAGATATAACTGATATTGTATTGGCTGATGATGGATACACTTTCCTGGTTATATCCAATAACCTGAATAAATCGAACCAGAAATCATTTCAAAAAATTAATAAACTATCTGCTATTTGTAAAGAAAAAGATTGCAGGTTTATTTGTCTTACAGCCTCTACCAAACAGGCTATTAAAAATTTCGTCAACACGGTAAATCCAACATTTGAGATTTGCACGGCAGATGATATAACGTTAAAGACAATTATACGCTCAAATCCGGGATTAATATTGATAAAACAAGGAGTAATTATCGGTAAATGGCATTACCAGGATATTCCTCAAAAAATTGACAACAATATTCTTTCTTTTTCCATTGACACGATCAGAAAAGAAAAAAACAGGTTACTTATTTTTTCTTTTATGGTTGGTTTTTTCCTGGTAATCTCAGTTTTTCATATTGTTTTATTGAAAATATGTAATAAAAAAAAGTATCCGAGTGATTGATTCCAGTCACAGACAGATTGGTTTAATAAAAAAAGTGATTGGCATAGTGAAGAACTCAGCAGTAGCGCAAGCGAAACATGAAGAAGGATTAAACCACGGATATTTACAGAGTTATTACATAGAGTCAGCGCGAAAACTCGTTATTTTTTTGAAGTGGTTGTGCGAAAACTCCAATTGTTGCGTTATGCTTGTCCGAAAACTGGTCATTTACGATTGGTAAACTCCCAGTTTTCGGCCATCGCAAGCCTTGCACTTGAAGCTTTCGCACAACCACTAATTAGAGAGTTGTTCCACCAAATCATTAATTGTAATGTTCTTTCCGTCAATGATATATTTTGCCCTAAGATAATGATGTTCACATCGGCCCTTCAAATCAGAAACAAAATCATGAAGCTCTTTTATTGTCTTATTTTTTACAATAGGACGGCTTTTTGTTGCATTTTTTAACCGGCTAACCAGTGTTGCGTTATCGAGCCGAATATAAATAACATCACCATATTGCTCCATCAGGTTCATATTATTACAATAACATGGTGCGCCTCCTCCTGTTGAAATAATAATATTATCCTTTTTAACCACTTCTTTTAAGGCTTTCCATTCAAGCTTTCTAAATTCATCATCACCTATTTCGTCATAAAACTCGGGAATTGTTTTACCGGTAGTTTCTTCAATGAATTCATCCAAATCAATAAAATCCATGCCAAGGCGGTTTGCCAGTTTTTTCCCAATTGTCGTCTTTCCACTGCTTTTAAAGCCAATTATAAAGTATCTCATTCATAACTAAATTTAAACATATAACCTGTAAAAATCTTTCATGTTTGAAAAAATTCAAATTTATCCATCATGAATCATAAAAAAAATAAGTAATGTAAAAAAAGCTAGCTAAACATGAAATCACCTTATCAAATATTAATACGGAAGGAGATATAAAAAATGAATTTAGAATAGGATATCTTGAGAAAATATAGTTTTATTCGAATTACTAATTTGCTCATTGAAGATTCTTCAATAACCAATTGTGAAAAAGAAAAACAAACCCTTGAAACAAACAAGAAAATGGTTTTCGATTTTTACCAGGAGCTCTTTGGAGATAAGAATTAGGAAAAAATATTTGCCATATCATATTAATTACATTAAATATATAGTTCATCTTTTTATTATTTCCACTATCTTAAACTTAAATAACAAGTCATCAAAATGTGGTGCTTCATCCATTTCATGAGTCAGGTCTTTTCTTGCATCATGAACAACCCAATGATTCCCATTTTTCCAGTGAAAACTCGAAGCAACATCATATACTTTCCCTTTATAACCAACATAAGGCAGGTCTTCCATTTTTTCCATCATGTTTTGCTAATTCTTCCAGTGTAAATTCTTTCTTCATGCTTTAAAAAATGGAAGACCTGCCTTATGAAAATAAAAATACTAATTCGTCAGGAACTTTCCCACATAAGGTGAATTTAGTCCTCCGGGCCGTTGAAAATGCCCGGAAGGCCCTTCGCCTATAAATTCGGAGAACCATGCTTCGTGCTGAATCTCTTCGTTTAAAATACCTAATGCCAGTTCATACGTTCTATGGTCTTTCCCGTGTGTCATGTTGCAAATGGCATTATATCCACGTATGGCACAACGTTCTGCTTCAACCAATACCTTAAGCATTTCCTGCACATTAGTCGGATTTTTGGGCAGATAAGCTTCAGGGCATGCAGAAAGATCGTGAAAATCTTTCATATTACGTGGCAATTCACCTCCAAGTTCGTAAATCCTTGGTACCAGGGCTTCGAAGTGGTTACGGTCTTCAATACGTGCATCTTCTGTAATTGCTTTTAAACCTTCCCCATCAAGTCCAATCAGGTTCACTCTTAAAATGGTGTAGTAATAATACGTGGTAAGTTCGGCTGCTGCGTTTTTAACCAGCAAATCCAGGAGTTCATTAACATTAATCCCGGATTTCTCAACAATTTCTCTTGCTACTTTTCCCATAATTCTTTCTTATTAAGTTTATAATTTAAATAAATAATTTCAAAACCAAATTTCGAAAGAAATTATATATAAATCAAACTGATTTTATTTATATTTACATAGATAAAATCTATAATTATGAACCTTCAACAATTGGAATATATTGTAGCAGTTGACGATTACAGAAATTTTGCTAAGGCAGCCGAACATTGCTTTGTAACCCAACCAACACTGAGTATGATGACAAAAAAACTTGAAAAAGAATTTGACACAATTCTGTTCGATCGGAGCAAACAACCTGTAATCCCCACTGAAATAGGGCGGTCCATCATAGATCAGGCCAGGATAGTACTTAGGGAATCAAAAAGAGTTAAGGAAATAGTTAAAACAAGAAATGAAACACTTGACGGAGACTTTTTTGTTGGTATAATACCTACATTAGCGCCGTATTT
>CAZWGG010000090.1:0-11865 GCA_964633305.1 uncultured Bacteroidales bacterium | reverse complement strand
ATATGGGGTTCATTATAAACTTTACCCAATAATTTTTTTTTCCCCCCAAAATTTCCAATTAATTTGACAACCGTTTTTTTTTGCACTATCGTCATTACCGCATATAAACATGGTTGGTTTTGTTCCGTTAAACCCGGGGTTTACCATTAATGCACTACCCACACAACTAAATGCTTTTACAAAGTTTACTTGGGGAAGTGCTTCCTGTAATTCTTCCAGCAATGATCTACCAGGTGAAGTAAATAGTTTTAGCACTCCATTTTCAGGTTGTTCATCAGCAATAGGATTGGTTGCGTCTATTACTGTTTTCCCTTTGATAGTACTGGAAGGAATACTCTCCAAAACAGTTTTAGAAGCAGTTCCTTTTACTGCCAATACAATTATATCACCAAATTGAGCCGTTTCTTCAAAAGTACCTGTATGGGCATTATTACCAGATTTACTAAGCCAATTGTTTAGCTTAGACTTATTTCTTGTACCTATCATTACCTTATAACCATACTTAAGAAATCCATTGGCCAGGCTTTGACCTACTTGTCCTGATCCTAAAATACCTACTTTCATTATTCGTATACTTTTATAACATTATGAGTTTAATATGTTTGAATTTATCTTCCTGATTCTTCACATAATAGTTTAACACAATATCTGTGAATTTGTTTAACCTAATCTGTAATCCCTTCCGGTATCGTAAACAATTTGTTGATTTCAATGTTATACCTGCATTAAACGGACATGTTGTTTAGAATGAATAAATTATATTTTATAGTAATAAGATGGGATGCAGTGATTGTCTTTTTAAAAAAGCAAATGGTAATAAAAATAATTCACCTCATATACCAGACACTTTATTAAACTCTTGTAATAAACTAAATACATATGACCTGTTAAAAGATATACCTGATACTTCTAAAACTTATGATCTTGTAGAAGTAAGGTTCAAAAACACAAGAAAAGAATTTTACAGGAATACCAATAATTTAGAGTTAGCAAGAGGTGATGTAATAGCTGTTGAAGCATCATCAGGCCACGATGTTGGAATTGTATCATTGACAGGTAGGCTGGCACTATTACAGTTTAAAAGAAAAAACAAAAATCCGGGATACTATAAAATAAAACAAATATACCGGAAGGCTAGTGTTGCTGATCTACAAAAATGGAAAGAAGCTAAAGGCGAAGAACATTCAGCTATGTTAAAAATAAGGAAAATCTCGAAAGAGATGGGGCTTAGCATGAAAGTCGGAGATGTTGAATATCAAGGTGATAAAAAAAGAGTATTGATCTATTATATTGCAGATGAAAGAGTTGATTTCCGGGAATTAATCAAGGTACTAGCTAAGGAGCTTCAAGTACGGATTGAAATGAAACAAATAGGTGCACGGCAAGAAGCCGGGAGAATTAGCGGTATTGGCTCCTGCGGCAGGGAATTATGCTGTTCGACGTGGAGAACAAATCTTGTTTCTGTACCATTAAGTTCAGCCAGGTACCAAGATTTGTCTCCTAATGTTCAAAAGCTTACAGGCCAATGTGGAAAGTTGAAATGTTGCCTGATGTATGAGTTAGATACTTATCTTGAAGTATGGGAAGATTTTCCTGAAATACTGTTACAACTGGAGACTAAAAAAAGTATCCTATATAGGCATAAGGTAGATATTTTGAAAAAAACAGTATGGTATAGTTATGATAAGGAATCGCCAACGAATCTTATAGCTGTTTCAATTGACCGAATTAAAGAAATAATTATGATGAATAAAAAAGGAATTAAACCCGAAGTTATGTAGTAGCCCTAAAAAATCACCAACTAGCGAAGCGATCTCATGAACCAGTTATTGACAGGTGAGTAATAACTTCGTTACGCTTGTCCTGAATTCAGTCATCCTGACATGTCGGGATAACCTGTTTGAGGGCAAACGCAACGAAATATGCAGACTTTATAGATGGACAATTTAACCTCTAAAAATACTTTTACAACAAAAATATAGTAATTTAGACTTTTTTGTCTTTAACTTGTATTATTCGGGTTAGACAGTTTGAAATTACAAATAAATACAAAATATGGAACAACTTTAGCAATGGTTTTTAGGAAGTAGCCCGGTTACCCAAGCACTAATGGCTACAATATTCACATGATTTGTAACGGCTTTAGGCGCTGCCCTTGTATTTTTTTTTAACAATTAATAAAAATATTTTAAATGCCATGCTAGGTTTTGCTGTCGGGGCAATGATATTTGTTGTTATAGAAGAACTAATACCTGAATCACAGCAGGGAAAGAAGACCGATGTTTCTACGATAGGTGCTTTAGTAGGTTTTATGGTTATGATGACACTGGATGTTGCCCTGGGATAATTTCACAAATTACGGCTAAATCCATGCTGCCCCGTATTTCTGAAAAGGCCATGGTATCATTATCAAGATAATAAGTATTGCAATAAGAAAATAAACTAAAATCTTTTTGTGTTTTTTTGTGTCACTTTGTAGTTTTTTTGCAGTTGAATAACCAATAGTAATAAAAGAGATGGCAATAATCATTAACGATATATGTTCAACTAAAAAAAACCGATGTGCCGGCGATTTCATACTTTCAGCGACAAAAACTACTTTAGGGCTTACAAAATATAAAATAATCCCTATGATGAATTGAATATGAGATGTTATAACCGTACTTAAAAAAAGTTTTTTTACCGAAGGATTATAAGGACTTTTGGTTACCAGGTTTTTTAATGATATTAGAATGGAAACCAAGAGCAAAAACAATAATAACCAGCGTAACGCCGAATGTGCATGTTTAATGGACAAATAAAACATAATTTTTTATTGAAAAAAGTATTTATATTATAACATTTTATACGGTAAAATGTTAAGGCTAGCGTTTATTTTTAAATGAAAAAAATAGAGATGAACGGGCCTTAACTGTTTTTTCCATTTAACCTCATCTCTATTTTTTCTGTAAAAAAATCAATTAATTAAGAACAGAACTTTTATTTTACCATCAAATATTATTCCAATCCAAATGCATAATACACTTCACCGGGATAATTTTCATAAACACCGGCAAAAAATACTCCTCCTTCTATTCCTTGTAATTTATTTTTTAACTCATTTACTGTTTTAACCTTTTCATGATTTACACTTGTAATTATAAAGCCTTCTCTTATATCTGTCTGGTTACTCAAAATACCATTATACAATTCTTTAACTACTACACCCCCATCAATTCCCAGGCTTTTTGCCTTATCTTTATCGAGGGTTTCAAATTTAGCCCCAAGAATCTCGAAGATATCTTGACTTTCTTTTGAAACAAGTTTTTTAGCTCCCTTTTGATTAGCTAGTATTACTTCATAGCTTAATTCTTTGCCCTTACGGTTAATTTTTACTTTTACCTTATCCCCGGGCCTGTGCCTTCCAATTTGTTCAAGCTAGTCGGCTGTTCTTGTAATTGGAGTCCCATTAACTTCAACAATAACATCTCCGGCCTTTATTCCGGCTTCTGCTGCAGCACTTTTAGCGGTTAAACTATCAACATAGGCACCTTCGTTTACATCCAATCCCTTCTCTTTGGCAAAGCTACCATCAATTCCACGAATAAGAACACCCAGGTAAGCTCGTTGTACTACTCCATATTTCATAATATCTTGCACTACTTTATTAACTATGTTTACGGGTATAGCAAATCCATATCCGGCATAAGCCCCTGTTGGACTGGCAATGGCAGTGTTAATGCCAATTAATTCGCCATTCAGGTTAACCAAAGCACCTCCGCTGTTACCGGGATTAATGGCAGCATCGGTTTGTATAAATGCCTCAATGGCAGATTTGTCGTTTATAATATTAATATCTCTACCTTTAGCACTCACTATACCGGCAGTTACTGTTGAATTTAAATTAAACGGGTTACCTACTGCCAAAACCCATTCCCCTACTTCAACATTATCTGAATTTCCTAAAGGAATAGCGTGTAATCCGTCCTTTTTTATTTGTAAAATTGCTAAATCGGTTGAAGGATCTGTACCAACAACTTTTGCTTTATATACTTCATTATTATGCAAAGATACTTCTATGTCATCAGCATCATCTATAACATGGTTATTGGTTACAATGTAGCCTTTACTGCTAATGATAACCCCAGAGCCTACACCCATTTCCATAAAAGGTTTTTCTTTTTTATTGTTGGGTGCTTTTTGTTCAGGTGGTTCTCCGAAAAAATGTCGTAAAAAGTCATCGCCAAACATATCACCAAAAGGATCGGGTGAAAAAAAGTAACGTTGATTTTTACCTGAAACTTTCTTTGAAGATTTAATGTGCACTACAGCGTCCATCACATCTTTTGAAATCTTTGTAAAATCAAGTGGCACAACTTCGCCATTTTCTTTTACAGAAAATACAGCCTTTTTTGAAGGAACATCTGCAATTTTATAAAAAGATTGATGGTTGGTTTTATTCATTCCTGTTAAAAGGAAAATACTTATTGTAATAGCGCTCCCAATAACTGAAGCAGCCATTAATTTTATAAATTTTTTCATGATAAATCCTCCATTTTTATTTTTTTAATCTATTCCATATTTTTTGAAATTATTGTACTAAATATTTATACAAAAATATAGCACATCCATAAACAAGCTCAAAAGTATATGTTAAAGAATTATAATTGATGTGTTAAAATATCTTAAACGAACATAGAAATTGCAGTATATATAAGAGTTAACTTTGAAATGAATAAACAAAAAGTAACGATAAATAAATTCAAAAAAAAGCTCCCTTGGAAAGATATCCATAAGGAGCTTTTCATTATTAGCAGTAAAAAAGAAAATTCAGTTTAAAATAAACTTTAAAATTATTATTGCGGCAATTAATATGAGAATAAAAATAAGTAAAGGCCAAGTGCCCCTTGATTTTTGACCTTGTTGTTTGATTTCCTGTGCATTCTCTGTTTCCATATAAAAATATTTAATATGATTAAAAATTCATAAATGTGCTAGCAGCTTTGCAGCCAATCATTAGCCTGTTGTAATACTAGCGGATCGCAGGTGTTTTGAATAAGTTCTTTAAGCATATCCATATTATTTAAATATGAAGCTATTTGTAACTTTAATAAATCATTTTGAACTGTTCTGTACAAATACTTTATTAGTTCAATATCTCTTGTCATTAATCCGGCATTCACCCTTATCTTTTCTGAAACTGACCTTTTGGCCACTTCTTTAAGCAAAGAATTATCTTCTATATAATTAAGTGCTATATTCTGCACTAAAAATTCTGATCCGGATATTGCAATTACCGAGAGTAATGATTGATCATTTAACTTAATAGCTGCTTCCAAACGAATTTGTTCATCCACGGAAGAGCAAGCTAAAGAAGATAAGACATTTTCATTATTGCTCCTGATAGCTGCCTCGAGTTTAATCCATTCATCTTCTGCAGTGTCTGCTAATTCAGAAAGAGCATCCATATCATCTATCTTCTCCAACGCCTTCATACGATTATTGTGATTGTTAATTTCTTCACGTGCAAGAGTAAGAAGTTCTTTAATATCCCGGGGTGTATCTGTTTCATGTTCCGCTACACTGGTAGCAGACCTGGTCTCTTTGTTTATTGTTGTTTTATTCATTTTATTCAGTTAATTATGTTCATTAATATAGGTTGTTATCATTCACCTACACCTCTGTTTATATAACACCAAGTATTAAATACAGAATTAATGATGTGATATGATACCTAAAATCCGAGGGTTAATCACAGATTTGATGTGCATTAACGTTAACCTGCAGATTTAAGGTATTATTTAACTCATATAAAAAGATAAATGCATTTTACAAGGTGAAAAAATTCGAAATTAATGTGAGAGGTATGAGTTATTTTATAAAAGCATGGGAGGGGGCAAATCGATTAAATGCGGAGAAAGTTGGTTATTGGACGAAGATTGAACAATCTCTCGCGGTAGCTGAATATTTTTTTTTGAATATTTGTTTAATTTAACTCTATAATATTGAAGTTCGATTTTATCATCATCATTAACAATGTTGTTGCCAGTTTCAACAAAAACAGAGCGAATACGAAAAGATACAGGAGGTGAATATATTTGTTTAAAAAAAGTAAATTTTAATCTTGGTAGAACGGAAGTACCTGTAAAATATGCCCCAAATGTAACATTATTTGAAAGACAATAAATTATCGATATAATTACTATTCTAATTAGTATCTTCAAAATGCTTCAAATATTTTATTAAAAAACAAAGATAACCATATCTACTTTTATTTTACCATTTTACCTGCACTAATATTTTGTATCTTTTTACAAAAAATACATCAAATTATTTAATAAAACCAGGTTTTATATCAATTAAGTTTTTAATTTTGCGGTTGCAACTCAAAATAATTTGAAATGGACGAAGGCCCGTATTGTAGAAATTATTACATATTATTTACCTTTCTTTAGGGGGCCTTTTAATGCCTCTTTTAAAGAATAAATAAAAGGAGGCATAATCATGATAACAATATTTAAAAGTTTAGGTGGCTATGTAGAATTGGATAAAGCACAACCGGAGTGCTGGGTTAATGTTACAAATCCGGATAAAACCGAAATCTCACGTTTACAGGATGAATTTAATGTTCCGGAAGATATCATCCAGGATATACTTGACGTTGATGAACGTTCGAGGATAGAATATGATGACAATTGGTCCCTTGTTATCTTACGTATACCGGTATCTACACCAGATAACAGTGTCCCATTTTATACGGTCCCCCTTGGTATTTTCATGACTAAAGAATATACTATTACAATATGTTCATCTCAAAATGAAGTATTACCTTCTGAACAGCCATCTCTTTATAGGGAGCATTATCAACAGGTTAAAGATGTTATAAATTTTATATTAAAATTGTTCTTAAGATCAGCAAATATATACTTAAAGTATTTAAAACAAATTAATCAATACACTTCACTCATTGAAAAAGACCTGGAACAATCTATTCGAAATAAAGAATTAAATAAACTTCTGAAAATGGAAAAATGCCTTGTTTTCTTTATTACTTCACTTAAATCAAATGAGTTAGTACTGGCAAAACTCCGTAATTCAAAGAAAAATACACTTAGTGAATTAAATGAAGATTTACTTGAAGATGCAGTTATTGAGAATAAACAGGCTCTTGAAATGGCCCAGATATATTCAGATATACAAAGTGGGATGATGGATGCATTTGCCTCTGTTATTTCCAATAATCTTAATGTGGTTATGAAGCAGCTTACTTCTATATCTATTATACTAATGATCCCCACATTAATTGCCAGTATATATGGGATGAATGTACCGAATTTTATGGAACATGAGATATGGGCATTCCCCGGCATCATCCTTTTATCAATAGTAATGGCATTCTTCGGTGTAGTGATGTTTAGAAAGAAAAAGTGGTTTTAATATCCTATTTAGTGCCTGCCAGAAAACTCCTATTTTTTAAAATCTTTGATAAGAAAACGTCAAAGACAAGGCTTTCGAAGCATTGAAAATGAGGAGTTTACTGATTGTAAATGACTATTTTCAAGGCAAGAATAACGCAGTATTTGGCGTTTTCTTGCAAAGACTATTTATCTTATTGATCTTTAATCATGATTAACAGCATTTTAAACCTTTTAGCCCCATCAACAGCATGAGGAATATTTGCCGGCATAATAATTATTTCTCCTTCTTTAACAACGTGCTCTTTTTTATCGATCGTAATTAATGCTTCTCCCTCTACCACCTGAATAATTGCATCAAAAGGAGCAGTGTGTTCACTCAGGTTTTGGCCTTTGTCAAAGGCAAAAAGTGTTACGCTGCCTGTATTATTTTTTTGTACTATTTTACTAACAACAGAACCTTCTGCATATACAACAGAATTTCTCAAATTATATATTTTTGATTTTTCAAATGTAGTATCGTTCATTTTTTTGTATTTCGTGATAAAAATTATAACCCAAATATATGCCGATTTTGGATTTCAACCTGTAACATATGTTACGAAAAAGCCGGGAAAAAATTTTTATGAAATAAAAGCCGGTCTATTTTCTGTTATATATATATACCCACCAGCTAATTATTTTTTGTATACGGCTTCTAAAATTTTTCTTCTTGATTTTCCAAATCCAGTTTCCGTTAGAAGTTGAAGGCTTGTTCATTCTTGCCCATTGGCCCAATCCTAAAAAATCCTGGAACGGTATTATTGCAATCTTTGCATGCGATGCTAATGCCATTCGAATTAATTCAAGGTTGCAATTTTTCCTGGAGATTCTTTTCCCCGCATATGCCCTTAATTTTTGCTTATCACCTGAATTTAATTCATTTTTAAACCATCCACAAACCGTATTATTATCATGTGTACCGGTATATACAATGCTGTTCTGCCTGTAATTATGAGGTATATGGACAGAATAAGGCATATTATCATTAAAAGCAAATTGTAATACTGCCATTCCGGGTAAATTGTACTTATCACGTAAATCATATACCGGTTGGTCAATATCTCCAAGGTCTTCAGCAATAAAAGGCATTTCCGGGAAAAAGTCATGTAACCTGTCAAACAATTTTTCACCTGGCCCTTTCACCCATTTACCATTTTTTGCAGTTTTTTCACCTGCCGGTATTTCCCAATATGCTGAGAATCCGCGAAAATGATCAAAACGTAATATGTTGAAAAGCCCGAGGTTTTTCTTTATCCTGTTTATCCACCAGTTAAATCCGTTGTTTTCCATGCTTTTCCAATTATAAATTGGCATTCCCCATAACTGACCGTTTTTGTTAAAATAGTCGGGCGGAACGCCAGCAACCGTCGTCATGTTTTTGTTCTTGTCAAGATCAAAAAGACCTGGGTTAGCCCATACATCGGCACTATCATAACTTACATAAAGCGGCATATCCCCAATTATTTTAACGGTAAATTTGTTAGCATACGTTTTAACAGATTGCCATTGCCTGAAAAACAAGTATTGATAAAACTTTACTTTATTTATTTCATCCTGGTACTGTTCGGTAAGCGCTTTTATTGAGCTGTCTTTTCTATCACGTATATCATCGGGCCATTTTTGCCAGGAGAAGTGGTTAAAGCGATGTTTCAATACGAAGAATAAAGCAAAATCTTGTAACCAAAGTTCTTCATCCCGGCAAAACTTTTCAAACTCATTATTAATATGTATTCCTGTATTTTTGCAAAAATTTGAATATGCCAAATTAAGTATCCCGAGCTTGAAAATAGTTACTTTATTATAATTCACAAATGAGCGTTCACGAAACTTCTCTTTTCTTAAATCTTCTTCTTCCAACAGCCTCATCTCACATAGCAAGTCGGGATTTATAAACAGAATATTTCCTGCAAAAGCCGATATTGAGCTATAAGGCGAATAATCGTACAGCTTGTCAACAATATTCAATGGGAGTATCTGCCAATAGCTTTGGCCTGCTTCTTTAAGAAAATCAATAAATGAAAAGGCTTCTTTGCCAAAATCCCCAATTCCATATCTTCCGGGTAACGATGAAATATGCAATAATGTTCCATATTTTCTATTTGATTCTCCGCCTTCTTTTGAGAAAAATGTAACAGGTCTACTCATAAACAAATCATTTATAGAAATATAATCAAAAACAATATTACAATGTTTTCCATTTTTGCATATTTATTTAACTAATGTTCACTAAATTAATAAATGTTTTCCATGTACAATAATATGAATAGGTTTATCTTTGTTGAATATCAATAAAATTGACAGGTTAATAAATGGAAATATATAAAGACCCTATTTGGCCGGGAAAGCCTTATCCTTTAGGCTCGACATATGACGGGAACGGAGTTAATTTTGCATTATTTAGTGAAAATGCCCAAGGTGTAACGCTATGCTTGTTTAAAAATAAAAATGATAAAAATGAATATACCCAAATTGAAATAAAGGAAGTCACCGATCATGTGTGGCATATTTATTTACCCGGGATAAAACCGGGCCAGTTATATGGTTACAGGGTTTTTGGAAAATACGATCCCCCTAATGGGCTGAGGTTTAATCCGCATAAACTTTTAATTGATCCGTATGCCAAAGCAATTTGTGACAGATTAGAAGTGAAAGATAGCATGTATGGGTTTAATATAGAATCCAATCATACCCCCCCGGATGTAATAAAAGACATAAAAGACAGTGCCGGACAGGTAAATAAATGCATTGTAATTGATACAAATTATGATTGGGAGGGCATAAAAAAACCTGATATTCCAATGCATAATTCAATAATTTACGAATTGCATGTAAAAGGTTTCACAGCACGGCATCCTGGTATTCCATCCGAGGAACGGGGCACTTATAAAGCTTTATGTTCACCACCGGTAATTAAATACCTGAAGGAGCTTGGAATAACGGCTGTTGAATTAATGCCAATTCACCACTTTTTACACAGGAAATTTTTATTGGATAATGGATTATCGGAATACTGGGGATACAATACTATTGGCTATTTTGCCCCGCATGCCGAATATAGCGTATCTGCAGAATGTGGCAAACAGGTCACTGAATTTAAGGATATGGTTAAAGAATTTCACATGGCCGGTATTGAAGTTATATTAGATGTGGTGTATAACCATACCGGTGAAGGGGACCATTTAGGCCCCACCCTTTCATTCAGGGGAATAGACAATAGCAATTATTACCGGCTGGACAAAAAAGATCCCCGTCTTTATACCGATTATACAGGAACCGGGAATACATTAAATATGCTAAATACCAGGTCGCTTCAATTGGTTATGGATAGTTTGCGGTACTGGGCTATTGATATGCAGGTTGATGGTTTTAGGTTCGACCTGGCCTCTGCATTAGCCAGGGGATTATATGATGTAGGCAAATTATCGAATTTCCTTGATACTATACACCAGGACCCTGTTATCTCACGGCTAAAACTCATTGCCGAACCCTGGGACCTAGGAGAAGGAGGCTACCAGGTTGGAAATTTCCCGGTATTATGGGCAGAATGGAACGGCAATTACCGTGATTGTATCAGAAAATTCTGGCGTGGAGATGAAAGCCAGGTTAAAGAACTTACATACCGTTTATCGGGTAGTAGCGACCTTTACGAAGATGACGGACGATTGCCATCTGCAAGCATTAATTTTGTAACCTCACATGACGGCTTTACTTTACATGACCTGGTTAGCTATAATAAAAAGTATAATAAAAATAACCTTGAGAATAACAACGACGGCGAAAACCATAATATTAGCTGGAATTCGGGAGTGGAAGGACCAACAAATGATCCCAAGATAAATGAACTAAGGGAACAGCGAAAACGAAATTTTCTTGCAACTTTACTATTAAGCCAGGGGGTTCCCATGATTAGCCACGGAGATGAATATGGCAGGACACAAAAAGGAAATAACAACGGGTATTGCCAGGATAATGAAATTACCTGGATGGACTGGGACCTTAATGAAAGACAAAAACAACTGGTAGAATTTACAAAAAAAGTAATTGAGATAAGGCATAACCAACCAATCACGCATAAAAGAAGGTATTTTAAAGGAAGAAAAATTCATGGAAAAGAAATAAGGGACATCCGCTGGCTAAATACCAGGGGTACCGATATGACCGATGAGGAATGGAATACAGACTTTATAAGGTGCATGGGGATGCTCTTGAACGGGGAATTAATAACTGAGGTAAATGAGAGAGGGGAACCCATAAAAGATGATATTCTTTTATTGATCCTTAACAGCTATTGGGAACCTATATTATTTACGCTGCCACGAGAAGATGTTGGTACCCAAGGGGAAAAAATAATAGATACTACACGAAATTACGTAGATGAAAATAAACAACATTTCTCCAATTTAATCGAAATAAAAGGACGGTCGATGAT
>CAZWGG010000089.1:8703-11866 GCA_964633305.1 uncultured Bacteroidales bacterium | reverse complement strand
CGTTTTCTTATCAAAGACTTTAAAAAATAGGAGTTTTCTGGCAGGCACTAAGTAGAATAATTGATCAGCCCTGCTTTGGTAGGGGGGAATTGATACGCTAATTTACGAAGACGATATTACTAAAATTACCAATTGTATTTTTTAATAAAGATAGTATTCCTGCTTAAATATTTTATGCCAAAACTTACGTTAAATTAAGTGAATGTTGATAAACCTTTACCGGTTGTCTATAAAATTACTTGATAATACTAGGTAATAAACTGAAATCAATACTAACTTTGTAGTATAAATTTCATTTCTTATGGGAACTAACAGATCATCACTTTTCAAACCAAATATTTTTAAAAACAAGTATATAATAACCACATTGCTGTTTATTATTTGGTTGCTTTTTTTTGATCAGAATAACCTGTTAGAAAGGAAAAAATATTTAAAAGAATATAACCAATTGCTCAAGGACAAAGAATACTACTTAAACAAGATTGAAGAAGATAAAAAGAGGTTAGAAGAACTGCAAACCAACGATGAAAACCTGGAAAAATTTGCAAGGGAGCAATATTTAATGAAAAAAGATAACGAAGATATTTTTGTTATTATTGAAGGGGACTAACATATTGCTGATTTTTTTGAATAGTTCTGTACAGGTTTAATAAATCAATTTCATTTAATTCTTCATCCACATCCGGGTTATTTTTCTTTAGTAAAAATAATGCTGCATTTTTAACTGGTATTCCGGGATAATAAGTAAGTTGGGCAAAATGAAGAAATTTAACTACATGAAAAGCGTTAAACCATGCATAAAATCTTTTTACAAATGATTCTGGTTTACTTGTGTTTTTATTTATCTCACTTATCTTTTCGCTAGCATCCGCTTGAACAAGATAATTTGCAATAGATGATGGAAGCGAATGTATGAGTTTATTAATCTTATTAGAAGAAAGTTTATGAAAATCAGGTATATAGTTAATAAATTGACCTATATCCTCGTATATGAAAGGATTGTATGTTTTCATTACAGTTATTTTCTTTTTAAGGTAGGCACTGATTGAAGGTCCTGTTCCGAAAGGTACCCTTAATGAGGGCCTGGGTGAAGGAATTACCCTGGTATTGTTAATTTCAATGGTTTTTCCTGAAGGAAATATCTTATGAAGAAAATAAAAATCCTCACCTGCCTGTTTTTTATTCATACCTCCTTGTTTAACATATATACCCGCCTTTACAACAAAACATGAACCGATAGTATGAAAAGCGTAGGGGAAATATATTTGCCTAAGATACCCGATATGATAGCGTAAGTGCAGTTCATATTCGGCAATTGCCCTATATACTTCAGGTTTGTATTGGTCTCCTTCAACCGGGTGTTCAAAATAAATAGTAGCACAATTAGCATTATTATAACTTGTAAATACCGATTCTATTGAAATAAGGTAATTTTTTTCACAAATACAATCGGCGTCAAATGAAATGATCAGTCCATCAGGGTTATCCAGTGTATTAAACCTGGAAACCGCTATATCCATCCCTATTTTTCGGGCAAAACCTGCGCCGGCATGTTTCTTTGGAAGGTTAGGTTCATGTATTAAAAAAAATTTGAAAGTATCATCCACATGATGATTAATCCATTTCTCAGCTTCAGCAAGTGTTTGAAGATTATATTTTTTTATATCGTTTGTGTCTGACACAGATGAATTAATAATTACAATAACCTCGGTACTGCATGATGGCCTGTAGCATTGCCATAATGAGTCAAGAGCTACAAGTAATTCATCTTCATTATAACATGGAATTATAATTATTAAATAAAGATCTTGCCGAGGAGCGGCTTTTATTTGAGATTTTACACTATTTTGTTTTGAAAGATAATAATTGGCAAAACCCATAAAAAAGAGGGTTATTTTTTCTGTGCCCGTTCTTGTTTGTACTTCCCATTTAACCCATTGATAACTTCCCAGGTTATATCAAGGCTTTCACTGGCATAAAGTACCCCCCCGCCAAATGATGTTCCTAAAACTATATGGAAATTATATTTTGGCTGTATTTCAGTCAAATATTTCATTATTGAATCCAGTACCTTTCTATTGTTAACAGCCTGCATTTCGGCTAATTCAAGCCTTAAATCTTCTTGCAGGCCCAACAACCTTTGTTGCTCGGTACCCAATTGGTTTTCAATATCTTTTGCTTCTGAGCGGAGTAATAATCCTTTTTGTACCTTTGTTTGATATTCGGTAACTTCTTTTTGAAACTGTTTTTGTTTTGACGATAATTCAGCCTCAGATGTTTTGGCCTTATTTTCTAATTGAGCCTGCATGTCAAGGTACAAATCGTAATGTGTAAGAACAGTATCAAAATTGATATAATAAATTGATTTAGACAAATCATTGGTATATGTCACATTTTTTGTTTCTTTATCCTGAGATTTTTTTGAACTTTTATTTCCGGAAAAATAAAGTATAAATAAAACTGCAACAGCAACTGTTAAAACCCCATTTATAATAAAAGGAAGTAATTTTTTCATAGCATAATAATTTATAAAAACATCAGGTGGCAAATATATATTTTATACCTGATAAATTGAAAAAAAAATTTATGTTATTAAAAAATAATAAGAAATTAGAACTCAGGACAAGGAACAGCGCCGAGTTTTTTCCTACGTGGGAGCAAGAATTTACAACTCATTGTAATTTCGTGAGAACCAATAGCATGTGAAATAAGGTTTGAAATTGTAAGGTCATAACTATACCCGATATTAAAATATTGTGTCTTATATCCAACTAAAAATATAACAGCATCACCGCGTTGTGAATTCAGCGGGGGTATTCCCCTGTACCACAACCCAAAAACCATTGGATTTCTATGCCAGTAAACTCCAATATCCAACTGGGTGTTTACACCCTGGTGACGGAGCATATAGGCAAAAAACATGGTTTCATCAATTGGCCTGAGTAACCGGCCTTTTCTAAGAAGTTCCAAACCTCCAAAAATGTTTAGCCGCATAGGTATCCTGTATTTATCAGCATATAATGAAATGTTTGGCATTAGTAAGTGATCAACAGTAGCACCAAACCATATTTTTTTTGAATAAATTAGCAGGGAAGTGGCAAAATCAACATCACGGGCCCTTTCAAGTGAAGCGGCATAAGTGGTTCCATCATCAGGTTGCATT
>CAZWGG010000089.1:0-8693 GCA_964633305.1 uncultured Bacteroidales bacterium | reverse complement strand
AAATCATCAATAAACAGCAATTTATTAAATGCCAATCCGTGTTCGAGATAAGAGAAATGCAAACCCGGCCGGACTTGCCATGTATGAAAAATTTTAAAATTATAAGAATATTGTAATCCTAAATTCGTTGTGCCTAATTCACCAGACCCTGCGACATCTTTAAGTAATAACAAACCTATGCCGCTATTAAACCCTGAAAAATAATGATCGTAAGAAAAACTATAGGTAATAAACTTTACAGGAAGCTGAAACCATTGGTTCCTGTAACTTGCGGCTACACGACTTCCCTCTGTGGCCCCTGCAAATGAGGGGGCCAGGTATAAAGGATTGGAATAGAATTGTGAGAATTGAGGATCCTGTCCATACAAGGTTTCACAAACAATAATGAATGAAATATATGACAATAATTTTTTCACTTATATAATTAAAATTAGGCGTTTACTTACCTTTATTACGATAATAATTCATTTAAGTTCTCCTTTTCGTCAAAACATATTCACGTTTGCTCACAATAAATATTCAATTTATAAAATAAATATAAACATTTTCTGTCAAAATATTTACTAATTACTTTGTGTACAAAAAAGATTTACGAAATGACTTGTTGTTTTTCAGTACCCTTCCTTATTTATGAAATTTAAGAAAACGCCAAGAATGGGGCATGCAGTCCACGTCCCGTTCTTGACGCCTTCTTGATGCCATTTTAATGCAATATAGGTTGCTTAGGCACTATTTGGGCGATATAATTAACGTCACATCTCCTGCCCTTACTATTGGTTTACCATCTGTGAAAGTTGCACTAACCCTCCATATATAAACATCCTGTTTCATGAGTTTTCCTTTCACATATCCATTCCATCCTTGGTAAACATCTGTTGTAGAGAATATTAACTCGCCCCAACGGTTATAAATTTCCAGTTTATAATTCTCAACCCCCTCTGCTATGGGCCTGAAAATATGAACATTTGGATCCGAAGGATTATAATTTTCATCTGCTGGAATATCAGGATTTACAACAAATGCTGTAGGAAATTCAAGTTTCCTCGTTCCTTCAACAATAACCGGTGTAGGATGTGTCATAGTATCCATACAACCCTCTGCACTTATTGCCTGTAATTTTACATAATATTCTCCTGTTTCATCATAAATATGAGTTGGTTCTTCCTCATTAGAAATATCGTCATCACCAAAATCCCATAAATATTCTGCCCCCATCTGTGTATTGTTAAAGAACTTAACAGGAGTGGCTATTTCTGTTTTACTTGAAACCATCACTAATTCCGGAGAGAAAAGAAAATCTATCGTGGGACTTTCATATACCGTAACTTTTTTATAATCCCAATTTTCTCCTCCATCTCCTTCTACAATTAATTTAACAATATATACTCCCGGTTCGGTAAATGTAAACTCAGGATCTGGCCCTGTGGCTGTTTGGCCATTATACCCAAATTCCCATTGATAACTATCGTCATAAATGTATTTTGTTGTTGAGTTAAACTGAACTGTAAAGGGTGAACAAGCAGCCACATCTTCAGCAATATCAACTTCAGGAATAGGGGGCCTGATAGTAATTTCACGCGTTATTGTATCAGAACATTCAGAATGATCTTTATTCCAAGCAGTTAATGTTATAGGTATTTTGCTTTTATTATTTATATCCCCCCAAATTGTGTATTCTTTGGTAAATGTTTGATCGGTATTCGAATCACTTGTACCGTCTCCATAATCCCATAAATATTCCCATGTTCCGCTTGCCTGGTGCAAAGTATAATTTGTTAAATTTACCGGTGTAATGTCTGTTGCAGTATTGAAGTCCTGTATAATAGGACTTGGGTCAAATTCTACTGAAGGCCTTGTATAAATTGTAATTTGTTTGATTGTGTCATCCGAACAACCGTAAATTGACCTGGCATTGAACCTTATGTCAACAACAAGGTTATCGGCTGTATTGTTAACAAACCGGTAAGAAGGTTTTTCTATGGTACTAAAGGCTTCATCATCTATATACCAGGTAACCATATTATGATTTATAGCCGAACCATCGAAGTCAACTACCAACGGACTACAACCTTGCCACTGAGATGCTTCAAAATCGACATTTACTTTAGGATAAACAAGAATAGGCTTGACTACAGTATCTTCACAACCAAAATTAGTGGTTGATATAAGCCTTATATCATTTTCCTGTATGGCATAGGTGTCATTATCAAAAACATGTGTCGGATCAGTATCGTTCGCTGGCGGTGATCCATCACCAAAATCCCATTCGTAAGTTAAATTTGTTCCTACCGAAAGATTTTCAAATGGAACAGAGAAAGGGGGACAATCTATTGTTACCGGGAAATTAAATTCGGCATTAGGTTTAGGATGTATAGTAATAGCCCTTTCCACGGTATCTTTACATTCATACTCCGACTCGGCAATAAGGGTTACCGTGTACGGTTCATCGTTTTGATTACTCACATTAAGAAACTTATATTCTATGAATTCATCGTTGCTTATTGAAACAGAACCATCGCCAAAATTCCAAACGAATTTTGTGGCCACAATCCCCCTATATTCGGTAGTATTGTGTAGAATTGAACTATATGGGTAACATGGCGCATAATCATCTATTTCAAAATTTGCAACTACTTCGGGGTTTACAACCATGTTTTGGGTCCATGATGTATCACACCCTTCGGAGTTTGTAACCGTAAGTTTAATGGTAATATTATCGGAACTGGCCGATGTATTTGTAAATTGATGATCAAATATCGGATCAGATGTTGTGGCATCTGTTGTACCGTTATTATCAAAATCCCACAGGTACTGGTCAATTCCCCCTTGTGACCCTGTTCTGTCAATTTGAAATATGTCGTCCGAACAAACATAAGCCTTATCAATTGCAAACTTGGCAAATATGTAAGGATATACATCTATGCTTTGAGAAGTACTATCGGTGCACCCGTACTGGCTGGTTGCATTTAGCCGTATTGTAGGCGTAATAGTACTGGTTGTATAATTCTTAAATTTATGGGGCATAGGTGTTGTGTTTGTTGAATAGGTACCATCGTCAAAACTCCAGTAAAAATCGGTGCCGGGAATGATATTTGTATTGTTTGCAAAGCTTACGGTGAGAGGCTGGCAACCTTGTACTTTATCAATTGTAAAACCGGCATTAACTTCGGGGTAAACGCTTATGGCCCGTTTCAGTGTGTCGTAACAGGTATGATTGTTTTTTACTATTAACCTTAAGGTATCTGTTCGTTTATTTAATCCGGTATTTGTATAGGTATGCGAGGGTTCAAAAATACTGCTAACCGGTGAACCGTCCCCAAAGTTCCAATTAAAAAATGTTCCTCCCAAAGGTGAAAGGTTAGTTATATCTATAGGAAATGGAGAACAACTGTCATTTTTTGCTACCACAAAATTAGCGTCAATATAAGAATATATGGTAACAGGTTTTGATATACTGCTATCGCACCCCTGGCTGTTGACTGTTGTTAAAACAACACTAAAAGTGGAATCATAAGGTTTATAATGCTTGAATGTTCTTTCAAATGTACTTGCTGTTTCTGATCCGGTAACCGTTTTTCCATATTCCCAGTTATACATCAAGTTACTACCTGTTGAGTTATTCTGGAAAATAATTTTTAGCGGGTTACACCCTTCATCTATGTTCATATCAAAGTTGGCAACAACCTGGGGATAAATAAGAATATTTCGTTGAATCGAATCAACACAACCTTCAAGGCTGCTGGCCCGCAATTTTAAAATATAAGTGGTATCCTGGCTAGTCAAAGGGTTCCAAAATTGGTGCGAAATAGTTGGACTGCTGGAATTATCGATGGGGGAACCATCACCGAAATTCCATTCGTAGCTATCGACATTTATACTTAAGTTGGTTATTTCCGCATCAAGCGGGGCACAGTTATTTGCATAATCAACAGCAAATTGTGCATTAACATAAGGGTGAACAAGAATTGCCGTGTCTTTTGTCTCGGTACATAAATTATCGGAAATAGCCGTGAGGGTGGCTGTATATGTTCTATCGGAGTAAGGGATCAAACGGTTGAAGTACCGGTGATAGTGATTGGTAATAACTGGGTCAATTAAAGTAATCCCATCGCCAAAGTCGAACTCATACTTCATCTTATATCCTGACGATTCATTAGTAAATAAAATTCTTGCCGAATCACATATTTCGGTTTCATCCACATCGAATTCCGCCTCTACCTCAGGGATTACAATTATTTTTTGTTGTGGAAATGTATCCCTGCACCCCATACTGTTTTCAGCAATTAAATTTATTTTAACAGTATCCGGGAAAGCAAGGCTTGTATCGGAATGGCTAATGGGCAAAGGATTGTAATTCTCTGTTTTAAACTCTTCTATCCTGTCAAAATAATCGATATGCCAGTGAAAAGTATCAACGCCGCTGGAGGTACCAACTTTCAGGTTATAGTTCATAGGTGAACAAAATAGTGCCGTATCAAGGGCAAGTTTGGCTTTTACATTGGGATGTACCACTATATTCTGTTCGGCCGTATCTGTACAATTTAAGGGGGTTGTAACTATCAACTGGGCAAGATAAGTGGTATCCTCATCAATGGTATTAAAATATATATGGGAAGGTACACTGTCGGTTGATTGTGTGCCATCGCCAAACTGCCAGTAAAAACTATTGGTATCGAGATCACCGGTTGACTGGTTATCAAAATTCACTAAAATTGGTGAACAGCCCGATGCCGTATCAATATCGAACAGGGCTTCGGCCCCGGGTTTTATGGTGATATATTTTTCCCTTGAAGTTGGACATTCGCCGAACTCCGCCCATGCTGTTAATCGTACAAGGTAACGTTGTATTGTGTCAGAGTCGTTATCAGGAAACGTATGGTTAAAGGGGTTAGTAAGAAAAGCTTGGCTAATGGTATCATTAAAATCAACACCGGCATTAAAATTCCATAACATTTTATCTGCCAGTGAGAAATTTGTTTTGTTTGTAAAGGTAGGATCAAAAGGAGAACAACCCACGGGGTTTAAAATATCGAAATCGGCAACCGGTCCTAATATCGACCTTGCCTGAATATATATGATCGTATCGGCATAACATTCTCTTATTATATCTACCCCAAACTTATATAATCCTGCATTCGGAGGAGAAAAATAAACCTCACTTTGTGTAGTATTACTGAGATAGATAGTATCATCCGCATCTACCGCACCGAACCACTTGTATAACAATCCACCCTCTACAGCAAAAAGCACGGGATCTAAATTACAGTAAGTTGCTTTTTGAGGAGCTTTTGGGCCTCCTATTCCGGCACGCCCCCTGTTTGAAGAATAATCGGAAAAATATCCGTATTTACCTCCATTGCTGGTACCCCCGTTTTGAACACCAAGGTGAAACCTGGAGATAGGATTATAAACGGTAGCTGTTGTACCAGGAGTAATAAGGGCAGGTGCGGGCGCAGCACGGGTAATAAAAGCTTTGGTTGTAGCGTCATTCCTTAAGTAAGCCCATGTGCTGTCAGGTACAAAGTTAAAATAGGTTGGTGGAATAGACACAGTATCGGGCCCTATAATAATGCTGAAATTCTGAATACTTTTATTTTTTAAGGGGCTTCCGGTTGTAGTATCATTTCTTACCATAAGGTTCAGCAAAAAGTTATCTCCCGAAACGTTAGTACGGGTAAAAGTAACTTTATGTGATCCGGTACAACCATCTATAGTAGGTAGAGTAGCACCTCCCATTTCACCACCACCTCCTGTACCACTTGTATGGTTTACATATACTGGAGCCGTACAGGAAACTTGTTCAATTGTATTATTAACTTCTTCAGAATAAACTTCCCCTGCATCTAATGTTGTTCTAAATGCACCATCCACATAAACATCAGTCCCATCTTCTGTGGCTGTTACAAAAAATCGCTCTCCTCCATCGCTTCCTCCTGCATAAATCTCACCTTTCATAACAATATAATTCGCTCCAATAAGGTCCATTGGTATTAACTGGTCACCACATATATCATAACTGTAGCTTCCTGCATTCCATCTTTTTCTTATTGAATCGTCATACCAGGTAATGGCTATATCATAATTTAATGAATGAACCCGTACACCATTTATATGATTTGCTGGCGCCGTACTATTTGCGATAAACGCAAATGATTCACCCTTATTAAGTGTAATAGTTATTGTTTCCGGGGGCGGAGTTGGAAAATTTTGCCATACCCCATTTCTTGTAATCTCAACCTCTGTTCCATCTTCTGTGGCCACTATAACAAATCCGCTATAAGCCGTGCTTCCATAATTTCCGTTGGGGAAAAAATTTTGTGTGGATACATAAAAATCTTTACCCAGGGCATTTTTTCCTTTTAGGGCAAATATATCGCGGTTACATTCATTATTTAATTCATAGTATGCAGTTATATTTCCCGGGTCAGATGTTATTAATATCCCTTTTTTCTGAACTTCTTCACCGACAGGTAAGGGCCATGCCTGTGTTAAATTTTCAAATACAGACGGTGCCATTGGTGGAACCAAGTCTACTTTTCTGTGTTCTCCTGCCATAAGAGAAAATTCTATAGGGGTAAAGCTCCCTCCACTGGCAGGCATTTCAATACGAACATTAGTTGCTTGTTCGGCTGTTATATACAAACTAATAGGAGTTCCGTTGGCATTATTGGGTGGATTAGGGCCGCAAGTATGTATATGAGACACATCTGGGGCAGCAAACCAAAATTCATTATCGATTTGGCTATTAACTATATTTGAAATAAAAATAAGTAAAAATATTGCTAGTTTTGCTTTCATGAGTTCTTAAGTATTAAGCTTGAGATAATTAATATAACCGTTTTCCTCATTAAATTATTATTATAACAAGTAAAACTTTTTAACAAATTATACGTAAAATTTGAATAAAAAGTTATTGTTAATAATATTATACTATAAATTATGAAATATATTTTCCAACTAATATTCTTATTTCTAATTTCCTTTAGTAAATTCATTTATGCACAAACAGATACACTTATTTTATACCTTGATGAAGATTTTGAAACTTCACCAAGAAACTGGCAAAGCCTTCCGGATGACCCTACAATAAAATGGACTTATCAAAACGGAGGACATTCAGGAAACCCTGTAAATGCTTACCATGATAGCTATAATGCCTATTTATATTGGAATAGTTTTGAATCGTATACTCGTAACCTTGTATCAGAACAAATTGATTTAAGTGCCTCAGGAAAACCTCAATTAACATTTTATCATACCCAGGCTCAATCTATTGATGGTACAGACAACCTTGTTTTACTGTTTAAAGCAGGAGCTACTTCAGAATGGGATACTATTGCCGAGTACTATTCTGCTATTACAAATTGGACGCAAGAAACATTCAATATTGACGAGTATGGATCAAAATATTTGACTGATGAGTTTTATGTTGCTTTTTCCGGGATAGTAAGGGGCGGTCATGGCGTTTGTATTGATAGCGTGCGAATTGAAGAAAAAGACACGATTACACGCTATATTGACACAGTACTGGCTTCTAATGTTACTCATGCATTAGTACCTTCGGGTGTAAGAGACCTTCCGGTATTAAGAATTCAACTTGAAGTAGTTGGTAATACAGATAATATAATTTTAGATTCTGTACGAATAAAATCGTTAAGTGAAGATAACAGTGTTTTTGAAACAAATGGATTTGAATTGTTTTATACCAGGGATGATGTTTTTAAAAACAGGTATAAGGGAGTGTCAACCAAAATTGGCACCCCGCAAAGCATTTCATCCGGGAATATCAAATTCACTAATTTGAACAAAACCCTTAAAACAGGCACCCATTATTTATGGTTAGCCGTTGATATTAAAGAGAATACAGAGTATAATAGTAAAATTGATTTTATGCTGGATGCAAATAGCATACATACCAGTACCGGATCTTATCCTGTAGCTTCAATTTCTCCGGCCGGTGATAATACAATAGAAGAATCTGCTTTTTATGATGGTTTTGAAACCGACAAAGGTTGGAATATTGACGACGATTTTGAAACAGATTTTCCCTTGGGTACATATATTCTTATTAGTAGAGATCCTGATTGTGCCTATTCGGGTGATACTATATTAGGGACTGATTTAACTGATGATGGCGCTTATAAATTGAATATTAATTCTGCAACAGCCTATTACGCTACCACACCGTCTATTAACCTTAAATATTTTGATAAAGTAAAACTCTCTTGTTGGAAATGGATTACTTTTGAACAACAGGATAGTGCCAGTATTGACGTAAGCATTGATGGAGGAACAAATTGGACATCGGTTTGGTTAAACCAAATTAGTGGAGCACAACCCGAGAATCAATGGAATAACTTGGTAATATATAATGTAGTTAATTCAATTGCCAAGCGACAACCTGATGTGAAATTTCGTTTTGGTATAAATTATTCTGATAATAATAATGCTTATGCTGGCTGGAATATAGACAATTTCGCCATAACAGGAAATCATCTTACAGACGACGTAGGTGTTACAGAAATTATTTTCCCCTATGACGACTGCGTGAAGCCTGGTTTTGACACGGTTAAAGTTATAGTTAAAAATTACGCCGAAGAACCTAGCGATCCGAATTTGCCTATTTACTTTACCTTAAATGGAGCCGGAGGAACAAAAGTTTATGATACCATTGAAACCTCTATTCCAATAGA
>CAZWGG010000088.1:3946-11970 GCA_964633305.1 uncultured Bacteroidales bacterium | reverse complement strand
ATTTTACTAGCAATTGGTTATATCGAGGTTAAGGTATTACCTGATTTGAAAATAAACAAAAAATATAGAAAGCAATTACAAACTTAGTTTGTAATTTTTCGTATAAAAAGTACACGCGAAAAGAAGTGGTGGTTTCGTTAAACAAAATAAAAACATTTTAAATGGCAAACAGGAGTATATTTGGACACAATGCACATTTCAAAGGTATTTACAGGGAAGCGATTAATTTAAAAAGAGATGGTTGGCATGTCATGGCCGATCATATACCCGGATATGACCAACCTCCTGAAATTGAGGGATATATACCTGATATCTATGCCATAAAAGATAATCATACATTTATAATAGAAATTGAAACAGATGCTGATGATGACAAAAAAAAACATATTGCATTAAAACGGTATGCAAATCACTTTCCGGAAATACGCTTTAACAGTTGGATAGTAAATGAAGCAGGCTGCCGGGTTGAAAAAATTGATTAGAAATAATAACAACATTTCTGCTAACATATAAAAAATGAAGTGCTTTTTAGAACACTTCATTTTTTTTGAGTCCGAGGTTGTATTATCCTGATCATGTTGAATTGCATCCTACCTTTATCCACATTAATCAAGAAAATACAATATTTTTAGTAAGTTTCAGGTATAAGGTTTATACCGAGACAAAAAAAAAGAATTTATGAATATAAATCGACTTTTAAAACGCATTACGCAATTAGGAATACCATTTTTATTTTTAAATTCTTAATTCTTTTTTATCGAGATTTTAAAATATTGTAAAAACTTGAAATATATCCTGAGAATTAATTTCTTCTACTTGATTCAACAAGCTTTATGTTGAGCTTTAACCTATGCCATATTTACTACACGATTTCATATTGGCTATTGTCCTGTTCTTCCACTTGTTATAAGCATCCTCGAAATAAATCAACTTATCTTTGAAACTTCCAATTCTGTGCTCGGTAATGCCATAAACGTTCCAGCATGCATATAAATCGCCGATAGGGTCAAATAATACCATCCCTGCATGGGCTGCACAAAAAACAGATAAAATTTTTATATGCTCATCATTTTTGATGGCTCTTATAAGTTGTGACCTTAAACCGAAGTCCTGCCTATCAATGTTCTCTAAGTTTTTATTAAAGTGAACTTAAAATCTCTCTCTTAAATTTTATTCAATAATATATGCTGCCTAATAAAATCTTCAGGTACAAGATAATTTTATGTTAATATAGAGGGTCGAAAATCTGATCAAAAGGTTCTAAAATATGGTCAATTTATTGTTTTAGAATAACTAATACGAGCCAAATATCTTGAATTAACTGGCTTATCACCTCTTCTCTTGCATATTCAGAAGGGGATTTACTATAATATCCACGGAAGCATTTACGAAAATATTTTAAACTTGTAAAACCGGTTTCATAAGCTACTTGTGTAATTTCATTAATTAATTCAATTGATTTTAATATGCAATATAATGCTGTTTTGTATTCATCAATTACAGCAACTTTCAAAAGTAATTGGGTGGGAGGGATACTATTATTCTATAAACAGTATGTCCTGATATTACTAATTTACCCGCCAATTCAGAAGGGGACACAGTAGATCTTAGTTTAAAGTTACTTTTTTATAAAGATCATACACGTATTGAAACCCACTTTGTTTGGTTAAGGCATTGCCCTCAGCAGAACCAAGGGCAATACCCAGAAACAAACCCCAAATGTCACAATGTCTATCTTCCATTACTAATTACTACCCTTTCCAGCAGAATATCATTTTCTGCATTTACCTGTACATAATATATCCCTCCTGCTAAATCACTAATGTTAACTTCTATTTTTTCAGTATTTAAGTTTCCTTGTTTTACCTTCATCACCCTTTTTCCCAATATATTTAGTATATTTATTTCTCCCTGTGTTTCTTCCATAAAATGTAATTCGATGATTAGTATATCTTTTACAGGATTGGGATATACAAGCATATAATTTTCATGCGCAAAATCAATTGAGTTTTTGGGCCGATTGCTGTTCTCACAATTGATATAAAAATATTTCAGTCTGGAAGAATTTTCATTATCTGTAATATTCACCCTGTATTTTCCTGTACACAATTGTGTGATTTCGTTGCTGTTGCTATTGTTTATTTCTATATATCTATTGTTATATTCCTTATACCAATTATACGTATATGGGGGAGTCCCTCCTATTTGTGGTTCATTGACCGATGCATATCCGTTACAATTATTGTAACAGTTAGGAGGTGTTGTATTAAGATAAGATAATTCAAGGTTCAAAGCGCCAGGATCGTTTACATAATATTCGCTTTCCGGACTGCCAAAGCTGATCATGGGTAATTCGTTCACTGTTACACTCTGGGTTTGGCTATTACTGCACCCGTTCTGATCGGTATACGAATAGGTAATTTCATGAGTACCCAGACCTGCCAGGGCAGGAATGAATTCGTTATCTAATATTCCATTACCTGAGAAAACGCCCTCTGATGGTGTTCCTGTTAAAGCAAAGGTATCTGCATTCATGTAACACTGAGTATTCAACCCGCTAAAGCTGACAACAGGTAATGCATTAATTGTAACCGATTGAACCTGGCTTGCAGAGCAACCGAAGGGGTCAGTGTAAGTATAAGTGATTTGATGCACGCCTGTTCCGGCAACGGCAGGATCAAAGATGTTACCGGAGATGCCATCGCCTGAGAATGTTCCTTCTATGGGTGTGCCTGTTAATTCTACCGGAACATCGTTGATACAATATTGCTCGTTCAATCCACTAAAGCTTACTTCCGGCAGGCCAATGACCATGGTCAGCTTTTCTGCTTCTCCAAAACATCCAATGCTGCCTGTATCGACATACAAATAGGTAATTTGATGAAAGCCTTCTCCTGCTAAAGCCGGGTTAAAGATGTTACCGGTAACACCGTAACCCGAGAACATACCGCCTTCGGGTATCCCTGTTAGTTCGACCGGCCCGTCATCGATACAATATCCTGAGTTCAGACCTTCAATGAAGACATACGGCATTCCGTTGACTGAAACATTTTGAACATAGCTTGCAGAGCATCCGTTTGTATCAGTGTAGAAATAGCTGATCTGGTGTGCGCCAAATCCGGCAGCATAAGGGTTAAAGATATTACCTGTAATGCCGTCACCGGTGAATGTTCCATCCTCAGGAGATCCGGTCAGTTCAACAGGAGAAGCTGCTATACAATATTCAGCGTCGAGCCCGCTAAAGCTGACAGCAGGTAATGCATTAACTGTAACAGTCTGGGTTTGGCTTGCTGAGCATCCGTTTACATCAGTATAGGAATATGTGATCTGATGTACACCAATTCCTGCCAATACCGGACTAAAGCTATTGCCAGAGATACCGTCACCGGAGAATATACCACCTTCAGGAGTTCCAGTTAATTCTACAGAATCGGAGTTGATACAATATTCAGGATTCAGACCGGTAAAGCTTACATCTGGTAGATTGTAAATATGGATAATCTGTTTCGCTTCTTGATAACAACCAAGAGCGCTTGTATCATCATAAGAATAAGTAATTGCATGCCGGCCTGCGCTTAGTGATGCAGGGTAAAAGACATTGTCCGAGATACCGTCTCCCCAGAAATCGCCTCCTTGAGGAGTTCCTCTACATACAACCGGTTCGTGATCGATACAATACTCCATACTAGGACTTCCAATGTCGACAAATGGCATCTCGATCACAGTAACAGATTGTATATGGCTTGCAGAACAACCGTTCGAGTCAATATAAGAGTATGAGACCTGATGTGTACCGGTTCCGGACATAACAGGGAAGAAAAAATGGTCTACAATACCTTTACCTGAGAATGTTCCGCCTTCAGGAATTCCGATCAGGTCACCCCCCATAGAACCTCCAAAGCAATACTTCTTGCCAAGCCCGGTAAAGCTTACCTCAGGTAATGCATTTACTGTAACAGTCTGGGTCTGGCTGGCAGAGCAACCATACGGGTCGGTATATGTATACCTTATTTGATGAGTACCAATTCCTGCAGCGGCAGGACTAAAGCTGTTGCCAGAGATACCGTCTCCTGAGAATGTACCGCCTTCAGGCGTTCCGGTTAATTCAACCGGATCATCGTTGATACAATATTCTGCGTTCAATCCGCTAAGGCTTACTACCGGCAGGTCTTTCACGAAAGTCGTCTGAACCTGGCGTGCATAACAGCCGTTTGAATCTTCATAGTAATATGTGATCCGTTTAATTCCGGGGCCTGCCAAAGCGGGAATAAAGTTATTGCCAGCGATACCACTACCTGAGAATATCCCTCCATCAGGGGTTCCTGTCAGTATGACCGTATCGGCATCAAGACAATATCCCGTGGCCAGTCCGGTAAAACTAACCTCCGGATGCGGATCTATTCTGACCGGTTGTTCGTAGCTGGCGGAACAGCCGTTTGAATTGGTATAGGAATAGGTGATTTCATGAATACCCACGCTTATCGAATCAAAGTCAAGGTAAAGGGTGTTTCCTGAAATACCGTCACCGGAGAATGTTCCGCCTTCGGGCGTTCCGTGCAATAATACCGAATAAGCGCCGGCACAATAATGATCGTTCATTCCTATTATGCTTACCTCCGGTAATGGGTTGACAGTAACATACTGTACCTGGCTTGCAGTACAACCGAACATATCAGAATAAGAATACGTGATTTGATGAGTACCAATTCCTGCAGCGGCAGGACTAAAGCTGTTGTCAGAGATACCGTCTCCTGAGAATGTGCCATCTTCAGGTGTTCCGTCCAATTCAACCGGATCATCGTTGATACAATATTCTGCGTTCAATCCGCTAAGGCTTACTACCGGCAGGTCTTTCACGAAAGTCGTCTGAACCTGGCGTGCATAACAGCCGTTTGAATCTTCATAGTAATATGTGATCCGTTTAATTCCGGGGCCTGCCAAAGCGGGAATAAAGTTATTGCCAGCGATACCACTACCTGAGAATATCCCTCCATCAGGGGTTCCTGTCAGTATGACCGTATCGGCATCAAGACAATATCCCGTGGCCAGTCCGGTAAAACTAACCTCCGGATGCGGATCTATTCTGACCGGTTGTTCGTAGCTGGCGGAACAGCCGTTTGAATTGGTATAGGAATAGGTGATTTCATGAATACCCACGCTTATCGAATCAAAGTCAAGGTAAAGGGTGTTTCCTGAAATACCGTCACCGGAGAATGTTCCGCCTTCGGGCGTTCCGTGCAATAATACCGAATAAGCGCCGGCACAATAATGATCGTTCATTCCTATTATGCTTACATCGGGTATTGGGTTTACGGTGACAAGTTGTTCATAACCTTTGGAACAACCGTTTGTATCAGTGTAATAATAGGTGATCTTATGAATACCTTCTCCTGCTATTGCTGGTCTGAAGCTGTTGCCTGAGATACCCCTGCCATAGAATGTTCCACCTGCGGGTGTTCCTGTTAAATCTACCGGATCATCGTTGATACAATATTTTTCGGCTAGTCCGCTAAAGCTTACAGCCAGTGGCTCAGTAACCGTAACCATTTGATCCTGGCTTGCGGAACAACCGTTGCTATCGGTATAAGAATATGTGATTGTGTGAGTTCCGGCGCCGGCAGAGGATGGGCAGAAGACGATCGAATCCATTCCGTCACCTGAAAATGTGCCACCTTCGGGTGTCCCGGCGAGCAGGCTACAAGGAAAGGTGACGATCACAGGAAAACCCGGTAAATCAGGGGGAGGAGGAGGACTAACCTGAAGATCGAAACAGTACTGCTCGAGCAGCCCGGTGAAGCTTACATCGGGTAACGGGTTGACAGTGAGAGACTGTACCTGGTTTGCAGAACAGCCGTTTGGATAGGTGTAGGAATATGTGATCTGGTGAATACCAATTCCGGCTGAATCGGGATTAAAGCTGTTGCCAGAGATACCGTTGCCTGAGAAAACGCCTCCTGCAGGTGTTCCGGTCAGTTCAACAGAATCGGCATTGATGCAATATTGTGTATTGAGTCCGCTAAAGCTTACAACCGGCCTTTTATCGATGGAAACAGTTTGTACCTGGCTTGCAGAACAGCCGTTCTGGTCGGTATAAGTGTAAGTTATATCATGTGTTCCAAATCCTGCTGTTAAAGGGTTAAAGAAATTACCTGCAACTCCCTGGCCTGAAAATGTCCCGCCTGATGGTGTTCCGATTAGCGGGACAGGTTCATATTCTATACCTGGAGGCAGCTGAGGCGGAACAGGGGGAGGATCGAGGCAGTACTGAGCATCCAGCCCGCTAAAGCTTACAACCGGCAGATCATTTACGGTAACAAAAATGGTATCGGAACCTGTCATGCTGTTTTGTGTAACTGTAACATGGTATTCTCCTGTTGCAGATACCCGGAGAGTCTGACCGGTTGAGCCGTCATTCCACAGGTATGAATCAAAGCCGGATTCGGCATCTAATATAAGGGTATCGCCTTGACAGAATGAGGTATCGTTGCCCAGGTCAACCAGTTCCTGAAAATTATTAAATGTAACATTAATGCTGTCGGTAGCGCTGCATCCGTTCCAGTCTGTTACAGTTAAGTGATAATTGCCGGATTGGGTTACCGTAATATAGCTTATAGCTGTATCTCCTGTTGACCAATAGTATTGTTTGAAGTTGGAAGGGACAATGATGATGAAGGAATTCTGGTTGTTTACAAGGGTATCTTTTCCTAAATCTAAAGTAGGCAAAGCGTTAACGATTACCTCTGTGGAGTCAATAGTTTGGCATGCATAATTGTTGGTAATGGTCACCTGGTATGTGCCTGCCTGGCTCACTACAATAGTATTCGTTGTATCGCCGGTAGACCATAAATAATGGGTATATCCCTCACCTGCATCCAATACGACAGGTTCTCCTGTACAGCCATTGATCTCATGATTAAGATAAGATTTTGGTTTTGATGAAATGTAAAAATATTCTGTGGTATCCAGAGGCATGTTACTTACTGAATTGACAACTCGTAAAAGGCAAAACTTATCTCCTGAAAAGTCTTCATTGATAATCCAATTGAAAGTCGTATCTGACGCATCTATGAAAGATTCTATGTTTCTAAAGGTTCTTCCACTATCGGCCGATACCTGCAGGTTAATGTAAGCTGAGCCAATATTATGCCAGGATATCACTAAAGCTGATCCTGCACATACAATATTTTGGGAATTTGGAGAAATAAAAAACTGCAATGGTATCATAATGACACTGGTGTCGGCTTTTTCTTTTATTGATTCAGTATTGTCAACAAAATCATGTGCAACAGTGAAGAACTCATAATTATTTCCATATTCGCCTGCAAATGTATATTGAGGATCTTTTATATCCGATTCTGATAAATAGAAAGGTTCATGATTTCTGGAGACATACAGGTCAAAGCTGTTGAGTCCGCACCCACCATGATCATCAAGGCCTGAGAATAATAGCGAATATAATGCACTGGAAGGATCAAAGCTGGTTGATATGATTTTGCTTACGGGCGGATATGCATCTATTATGTTTTGTTCGATATTTGTCCTTAATGGTTTTTCAGTGTCAAAAACAATGTCTGCAAAAGCTTTGACGGTATCGCCGGTTTGTGCATTTTTACGGGGTTTGATGCTAAAATTCACAAATCCCTCCCCGCGACGTGTAATGGAATCATTAACAGGCAGAAATCCAGCCTCCGGAGGTAATGTCGTAGGAAGTCCCGTTTTAGGATCAATGGATTGGAATATCCAGAATGCCTGGTTCCTGGTAACATCCAGGCCGGAATTTACATCAAGAAGTACACCCAGGGAATCTGTTACATTAAGTCGCTGCGTATAAAAACTTTTACCAGGTGGTATATTAAATGTAAAATCACCGAACCCAAAATCACCGAGTGAAAAAGAATACATATTTACATTTTTGTCAACAGGTACCGTAATTACTACTTTCTGAGCTGGAGCAGAAGCATTCTCGGGATCGTTTTCAAAATAGATTTTATAAGGCATTATATCGTTTACAGATACCCATCTTT
>CAZWGG010000088.1:0-3936 GCA_964633305.1 uncultured Bacteroidales bacterium | reverse complement strand
CATAGCCATCAGGCCCATGGATCTCATTCGGATCGTGCGGCGTAATGCATTCGGAGGTACAGCCATTTTCCTTGTCGTCTTTACATTCATTATCGTCTTTTGGATTAATTGTAAAAGTGTGGATTTCATCATTTGACGACTGAATATCATGAGCCCATCCGTTATCAGTTCTTATCGGAAAGTTTGTATAAGGGAAATCGTTCGTAGAATTAAAACTAATTATAGAATTATTTGCAATATCTGTTCCTTCAATTATTATTTTTGCATTAATTTTTTTGCACTTTTCATTTTCAAGGTCAGATGGACTAAGAGCAGTATACCAGTATTGATAGCCATCTTCATCCTCATGATTATTATCCCAGCCTTTTAGTTTTCTTTTTATGATATTCAATTCAGGTATTGTGATTGTTACTTCTTTCATGATTTCGCTCATCGAAATTGCAATTAAAAGATTCTTTTCTCTACCAACTGGTTTGTTTATTACTTTTGCAAATGTAAATCTGTCGGCACCATAGTTCCACTTCGCATTATACTTTATTTCACCACCTAAAGCCGAAGGCGGGTCAACAGCATCATCAATTACATGAACTTCTTCAACAAAAGGTTTAAAATTATCAATCACTATAGACCTTTGCGAATTACTGTTATCAAAACTTCTATTATTCGCTGTAGTTACTGCTGCATATAAATCATATTTACCATCGGGATACCTCGCCTCACTATTATATCTGGCAAATGTACCCGGAGTGGTTCCTGTAACATGATTATTTTTGATTCTAGTATATATATCTGAAAAATAAAATAAATCATAATTACCTCCTGAATAAGCATGAGGATCAACTCCTGAATGCGTATTATCAGCATGAGGTGTTAAATCCGTAATCATCCTAATAGGATATATTTGGGTATAAGATCCATTATCATCTATTATTCCACCGTATTGCACCTTTGATTCATAACTTACACCTTGTATTAAGCTATAAGATGAATTACCCAGAAAACTTTTTTTAATGAATAACTCAACCTTTTCAATATCCATAGTAACATTAGTAAATGCCTGGCCACCAACCGAGGCACCGTTCATAGCAGCTCTTATGCAGACCGCACTGCTACGGTTGCCGGCATAATAAGTATTCGTATTTGTTTGCGTTAGCCTGTATAAATTTCCTTCGAAGGTAATATCGTAATTAGGTAGATCATGTATAACTTCCTGAAGTGGATTAAGTGCATTTTGTTCTGAAAACCCACCAGATGCATTTTTTAAGCGATATAAATGAACATGTGTTGGAAAAGTCACACCATTACCTGAATTCCCTAAAGGCGCGATTAACTGTCCCTGGGTAACGTTATTTTGAACCTGATAGGTCACACCTTGATATGTGACCTGATCTGAGGTATTATTCCCTATAGCAATACCGGTCTCTGTGTTTAGTATTACATACCTTGTTGTTCCCGTAACATTAATTAAAACAAAAATACCTAAATTGATAACAGATGCATCTGGGGTTCTGAAAATATGTCCATATCCAAAATTATTACTACCCTGAATTACAATATATTTAAAACCGCTACCTTTTATCCATGCAACAGTGCCACTTTCTATTGCTGCTAAGGGACTTGCAAGTGCCTCTGCATAATCAATTCCATTATGCCATGATGATGAGTGTCTCCTCTTGCCATAATCTGAAGAAACACTGGATGAAGAGAAATTAACAATCTGATTAGCCCCATTTCTATATTGAAAATTAAGACTTTGAGAATCAATTTCCTGGGCATAAAATAATAACGAAAAAGCTACAAATGATGTGATGAATTTCATAATTCTTCTTTATTAAAATCTTTTTCAAATGATAAGGATATATATCCATCTTTATTCTGTATTTTACATCCTTCCCTTGTAATCTCTATAAAATTTTGTTCATCAAACTTCATTATCCGCGAATATTTTTTTCGCTCATATAAATTAAAGAATTCATATTTTGTTGCCGGTTCTCCTTCATTTACTAATTCATGAGTAATAATAATAAGATTGTTTTTTACAGTCCCGCCATATTCATGGTTATCATTTTTATTTTCAACAACTATATTATTATTTGTTAAATCGTAGATTCTATAACCAGGGATTAAAACATATCCATTTTCATCCTCATAGCCAAAACAGACAAATAAATACTTCCCATCGGTTGTAATTCCTGTATAATTGATATTTATATCCAAATCCTTAAGTTCTTTTATTAATTCACCTTCCTCATTTAAAATCAACATTGAAGAAACTACACCTTTTACAACATCGGCAGAAAAGGCAATAAGATTATACGATATAATATGAATTTTTTTGTCTTCTGAAAAAGAAACCAAATCAGTTGAATATAACATCTCCACTGGATTATTGTCGTTAAACCCTCTTAGTGGATTGTAATTAAGTGAATCATAACCTTGTAAAAAATCTTTAATATTTCCATTAACATTATAAATAAAATTACCGTAATGTACTTGTCCCTTGCTGTATGGTAGCATGTTGTACGGATTATTTTCTGATATACTAAATTGTTTAGAATACTCAAATCCATTTTTTGATACATTATAATCAATTTTTGTAATAATCTGATTTTCATTTCTCACATAAGCAATATTAGGATTATCTGCCTCTATTTGGAGAATATTCATTTGTCTGTCAGGCGGTTCTGAATTTGTTTTCATAATCATCTCAGAATCGTCAGCTTTTTTATTAATAGTATTTAACTTATTGGTTGTGCAACTAATAAATAGAAAAAGTATGCAGAGAAAAAATATAATATCTGCTGAAAAGGATACAGGGTTTTGTTTATACATTTTTATTTAATTTATTTATACGTTTCATATTCAAATATTTGGTGTGGTTCTCCGTAGCATACCGAATAGATATTGACCTGGCCGATGGCCCCTGGCCTCAATACATCCTGTGGCCCGTCTTGTTCCCTGTATTCCAGGTAAAGCTCGGTATAGCCATGTTGCAGATCATCCGTTGTAAACCCTATTGCAGCGCCATCAAGGCTTCTTATTATTCTTGTCGGGACAGGAATATCCGTGTTCCCTGAATTGGCATACTGAATGCTCATCATAAACGGCAGGCCATACCTGTTCTTGGGAGGACAATACATGTAGGTAATCAGCCCTTCTTTGCTGGCCTCAACTACCCTGAAGCCATTGGGGCGGATAGCAGTTTCTGCATTTGCTTTTATAGCCAGCACATTGTAATCTCCAAGTGGAGCATCAGTAAGATCAAATGTGGCAAAGACCCTTGACGGATCGATATATTCGAGTTTTGAAGCAACAAGGGTATCTTCAGTCCCTTCGAACCTGAATTCAATACTATCAGTGAATTTAGAACCTTTTATTTCAACTGTTATGCTGCCTGTATTTCCGCCTTCGTTGGAATTTATATCGCGTATTTCGAAATTAAGGATGCTGGCAAGCAGGGTAATGTCCTGTTGCTTATAGATTTTATTAACACCGTATACCATCAGATAATACGTTCCGGTTTTAAGCTCGGGCACAACCATATCCTGGTTGCCGGCAAACGGATTTTCAAAGGTGTAGTCGAATTCCGTACGTGTTGGCATATCATTATATCTCAGGTACAATTCGTTTACACCGTTTGCCGAATCGCCTTTCAACGATACGATAAGGGTTTCGTCTTTCAGCGAATCAGGAATTGAAAGCCTGTAATACACCGGCTGGTTATTGGCCAGGGTAGCGGGTGTTACCACTTCGAGCGGCAGGGAATCAACATCTATATAAATTTGTTCCGACGAAACAAGCGTATTGTTCAAATCGTTGCTCTCATATATATTGTTAAGGTTATCGGTTTTAACAATTACATTGTAGTAACCTACCGAGGTACCCTGCACCTCTGCCGTCAGATGATACTGGATTGTATTTCCGGGGAAAAGAGTG
>CAZWGG010000087.1:0-12230 GCA_964633305.1 uncultured Bacteroidales bacterium | reverse complement strand
AGTGGTTGTGCGAAAGCTTCAAGTGCAAGGCTTGCGATGGCCGAAAAATGGGAGTGTTTACTGGGCGTAAATAACCAGTTTTCGGACTGGCATAACGCAGCAATTGGAGTTTTCGCGCAGCCACTAATTAGCTTTTAAAAAAAAGCCCCAGAATTTTCTAAGGCTTTTGGGTGGAAGATGGGGCTCGAACCCACGACTTCCAGAACCACAATCTGGCGCTCTAACCTACTGAGCTACATCCACCATATAATATAAAGAACATTTTTTCTAACTTAATGTCATGCTATTCTAGCTACTTTCAATACTTAAGAAAACATCTCTCTGTATATGAATAGAGACTATTTTTTTAAATTTCATGCCTAAACTACTAGTCCAACCGAAGCATTATGCGAAGGTTGATAACCAACCATTTTTATGGTGCGCAAAGATAATTATCTTTTGGCTGATTAAAAAACAAAATATCTTTTTTTAAAAAAACTGTTTTAACAGGGTTTATATATTTTAAATTTTTTAACTTGTCAAAATTTTCTAATCATAGAAGACACCTTATATTACAAATAATTAAATCCTTTTATGTATGAATGAGAATAAAAATTTTAAGATGGGAATGTTTTCCATCTCCCTGGCATTTTTATGTATGGGTTTTGGTGACGCTGTAGGGCCTTTTGTTAGCCTGGCTAAAGTAGAATTTCAACTTTCAGATTTTGTGGCCGGATTTGTAGCATTTGCCGGGTTTATAATGTTCGGTATTTTATCTATCCCAATGGGTATATATCAAGACAGGCGAAGTAAGAAACATGTTCTTATTCTTGGTTTGATAATTGCATTTATTGGACTTATAATTCCTGTATTTGGAAGCTTGACAACTTTTGGAATTTTTCTTATTACTATTGTACTATTAGGTGCTGGAGCTGCTATTCTCCAGGTTGCCGGAAACCCTCTTATGCGTGATGTTTCTCCGGAAGGAAAATACTCCAGGAACCTGTCTTTCGGACAGTTTGTGAAAGCAATTGGGTCACTTACCGGACCAGTAGTTCCTCCCATAGCTGTAAAATATTTTAACTTGGATTGGAAAATCCTGTTTCCATTATACAGTTCAATTATTTTATTGACAATAGTAATTTTAAGTTTAATAAAAATTAAGGAAGAAAGAGCTGAGAATAATTCACCTGCATCATTTACAAGTTGTTTTCAGTTACTGGTTACAAAAAGATATGTTTGGCTCATGGTTTTAGGAATATTTTTGTATGTTGGTGCTGAAGTTTCCATTAGTCAGGGGGCTCCTCTTTACCTGAATAAACAATTCGGGGTTGATATTCAAAAAATGGGGTTGTTAGGTACCGGGGTGTTTTTTACAGCTCTTACTATAGGCAGGTTTTCGGGCAGTGTAATTCTTAATTGGTTAAAACCTCGTCATTTTTTGATAATAACATCGGTATTATCTGTTATTGGCATTCTCTTTCTGTTTGTTGGGGACCAGGCTATATCTACTGTTGGATTTTTTGTAATCGGTCTTGGGTTTGCTAATATTTTCCCTCTGATTTTTTCTATAACCATTGACGCAATGCCAGATAGATCAAATGAATTGTCTGGATTAATGATCACTTCTATTGCTGGAGGGGCAATAATTCCTTTAATTATGAATGCTGTGTCTGACATTACTAATTCTGCTGTTCTTGGATTTTTAGTACCAATAGCATGTATTATCTATATTATATTTATTGCAATTGTTAATTTACAGAAATAGAATATGAACCGGAATTATACTGCAGATGACCGTATAATCCTTACCCTTGATGCCGGGGGCACAAACTTTGTATTTACTGCTATACAGGGAGGGAAAGAAATAGTTGAACCTATTAGGCTCAATTCCAATGCACATAATTTGGATAAATGTTTAACTACTATTATTTCGGGATTTAACCATGTAAAAGAATCAATTAGAAAAGCCCCTTCGGCAATAAGCTTTGCTTTTCCGGGACCGGCAGATTATCCGAACGGCATTATTGATGACCTTCCTAATTTACCTTCATTCAGGGGAGGAGTGGCGCTTGGCCCTATGTTGGAAGAAAAATTTCAGATACCTGTTTTTATCAATAACGATGGGAATTTATTTACATTAGGTGAAGCAACGACAGGGCTATTACCATACATAAATAATTTGCTTGAAGAAAAAGGAAGTCTTAAACGATTTGAAAACCTTTTCGGAATTACGTTGGGAACAGGTTTTGGTGCTGGAATTGTGATAAACAACCAGCTATTGATTGGCGATAATTCCAATGCCGGTGAAATTTGGTTGATGAGAAATGCCTTGCAAACCAAATGTTTTGCCGAGGAGGGGGTAAGTATCAGGGCAATAAGAAGGGTGTATTTGGAAAACGGGGGTGGAAACACAGGAAATGAATTAACCCCGAAAGATATTTTTGAAATTGCCAAAGGCATAAAAGAAGGGGATCAGAAGGCTGCGGTGTGTGCTTTTGAAGAAATGGGAGAAGTTATTGCCGATGCACTGGCTAATGCCATAACCTTATTTGATGGGCTAATTGTTATTGGTGGCGGATTAACAGGAGCTGCTGAATTTTTCCTTCCTTCCGTCTTACGTAATATGAATGGTCATATTGAAACAGTGGGGGGCGATAAAATTAAGCGATTGGTTACAAAGGTTTATAACCTGGATGACCAGGTGGACGTGGAAAAGTTTCTTGAAGAAAGGAACAAAGAAATAACCATTCCTTTTACCAGTAGAAAAAAGATGTACGATCCGGAAAAGCGAACGGGAATAGGGCTTGCCAAACTCGATACGAATATTGCAGTTTCAATAGGTGCCTGGGTCTTTGCTTTACGTGAACTGGATAAGAAAGCTTTTAAAAATTAAGAACATCTGCATAAATAACCGGAATATCCGCCTTTTATATTTGTATTCTGTTATAACATTCCCAATTCAAGCTTGGCTTCTTCCGAAAGCATGGATTGGTCCCAGGGAGGATCAAATACTAACTCTACTTTTACATCAGGAATATTTTCAAGGGCTGCAACTTTCTCCTGAACTTCTGCGAGGAGCTGATCTGCCATTGGGCAATTTGGCGCTGTAAGGGTCATGGTTATTTTTGCATTGTTATTTTCATCCAGGTCAATGTCATATATTAAACCTAAATCATAAATATTTACAGGAATTTCAGGGTCGTATATATCTTTAAGTACACGTACAATTTCAGTCTCGAGTTGTAATATATTATTTTCCATTATTTTTCAATTATTTTTAGTGCATTAAAAAGAACCTCAATAAATTATAGTATAAAACACTTTAACCTACAACCAATAAATTGTTACCTATATCCAACTAACTTACCGATTTATTTTTTGCATCATATGCTATGGCATAAAGCTTTATTTGTTTAAGCATTGCTAAGAGTCCATTGGCACGTGTGGGTGATAAATTTTGGCGCAAGCCTATTTTATCAATAAAGTATAAATCAGCATTCATTATTTCTTCAGGTCTTCTGTTCGATAAAACCCTGATGAGCAATGTGATAATTCCCTTTGTAATAATAGCATCACTATCGGCTGTAAACTTTATTACCCCATTGTTATATTCAGCGTTTAACCAAACTTTTGATTGGCACCCATTAATAATATATTCATTATTCTTTAGTTTAGGATCAATCAATGATAAATCGTTGCTAATTTCAATCAGATAGTTATATTTATCCATCCAATCATCAAAAACTTCAAATTCTTCGATTATTTCTTCCTGTACTTCATTTATATTTTTCACTGTTCTAACAATTTTTACAAAAACAAGTTCGAAAATAATGAAAGTTAACTAAACATTTCTTTTACCTTTTTAATGGCAAGGCATAGTGCATCAACATCTTCTTTTGTGTTGTAAAAGGCCAATGATGCCCTTACAGTCCCATCTATGCCGTAACGTTGTAAAATTGGCTGGGCACAGTGTGACCCTGTTCTCACGGCAACTCCCATTTTATCAACAATCATACCTGCATCAAGGTGGTGAATATTCTTTATAAGAAATGAAATAATTGACGATTTATTTTTTGAAGTTCCAAGTATTCTAATGTCTCCTATTTCTTTCATTTTTGCTGTTGCGTAATTTAGTAACTCATGCTCATAATTATTTATATTTTCCAGTCCCAGTGAAAGAATATAACCAAGTGCTGACCCCAACCCAATAGCACCGATAAAATTTGTTGTTCCGGCTTCAAATTTAAATGGCAATTGGTTATAAGTTGTTTTTTCAAAAGTTACCATATCAACCATATCTCCCCCTCCCTGGTAAGGAGGTAATTCGTTAAGCCATTTTTCCTTTCCATATAAGACTCCTATACCAGTAGGTCCGTAAATTTTATGACCAGAGAATACCAAAAAGTCACAGTCAAGTTCGGTTACATTAACCGGAATATGTTGGACCGATTGGGCAGCATCAATCAAAACCGGGATATTATGTTGATGTGATTTTTCAATTATTTTTTTAATAGGGTTAATGGTTCCCAATACATTTGATATATGTATAACAGAGACTAACTTTGTTTTTTCAGAAATCAATTTATCGAATTCGTCAAGCTTTAATTCTCCTTCATCTGTTATAGGTATGATTTTCAACCTGGCATTTTTTCTTTCGCAGAGCATCTGCCATGGAACAATATTGGCATGGTGCTCCATTGTTGATATAATAATTTCATCACCTGGGTGAATATACCTTTCTCCAAAAGAAAAAGCGAGCATATTGATTGAACCTGTAGAACCACTGGTAAAAATGATTTCATGCGAGTATTTAGCACCTATATAATTTTGTACTTTTTCCCTGGCTTTTTCGTAATCTTCGGTGACAATTTCACTAAGATAGTGCATACCCCGATGTATGGCACTGTTTCTCCTTCTGTAGTAATTATTAATGCACTCTATTACTTGTAAAGGTTTTTGAGTGGTTGCCCCATTATCCAAATAAACGAATGGTTTATCATATACTTTTTCTTTCAATATTGGAAAATCTTCACGAACCTTGGTAATATCAAATTTCACGGTTGATTAGTTTAATAAATCCATTAGCCACAATGTATTTCGCATTCATTACATTTAGAGAGTTCACCACGGAGCCGTTTATCTACCAAATCAATTATTCTCTCCCTGAGGTGTCCTGTTTTAATTGCACTTAGTACTTCATAAGCAAAGGCATACATAAGCAAGTGCCGTGCTTCTTTTTCATTGATTCCCCTGCTTCTTAAATAAAACAGTGCTTCGTTATCAAGTTGTCCAACTGTAGCTCCGTGACTGCATTTCACATCGTCTGCATAAATTTCAAGCTGAGGTTTTGAATGCATTTTTGCTGTTGGTGAAAGCAGAATATTATTGTTTCTCTGGTATGCCACTGTTTTTTGTGCATCTTTACTAACATATATTTTACCGTTAAATGCACCGGAGGCATTTTCTTGTAAAATACCTTTAAATAGTTGGTTGCTTGTACAATGTGGTTTAGCATGGTTAATAAAAACATAATTTGAAACATGCTGGTTATCATCGCCAAAATAAAGTCCATAAGTATAATTTTCAGCTTCTTCTCCATCAATTTTAGTAAATACATTGTTCCTGATAAAGCCCCCATGTAAAGACAAGATGTTTGAATGAACATTACTTCTTGCTTTTTGATAAATAAATGTATTAGCAAGCTGCGATGAATGGTTGTTTTCGTTTTGTAGTTTTGAAAATTCAATTTTAGAATTTTTCCCAGCGTAAATTTCTGTCAGCGAATTTGTAAGATAGCTACGTTTACATAAAGTATGGTCACATACAATAATCTGTAACTCTGAGCTGTCTTCAGCCACAAATAAGTTTCGGCTGTTTATTCGTAAATCTTTAAACGAAAAACATAAATTAATAATTTGAATAGGTTTTTCAATCCTGGTATTTTTGGGCACATAAATAAAAACACCATCCTGGGCAAAACAAGTATTTAATGCAGCAAGTCCGTCTTCTGATGTATTGGCATAATTTCCATAGTGGGCATTAAAAATATCGGTGTGGTATACCGAGGCTTGGGCAAGACTGCTAACAATAATCCCCTCGGGCAGGTCTGAGAGCACATTTTCGTGATAATAAAACCCGTTTAATACTAGTACAACGTGAGTGTCGAGTTCGGGCACTTCACATTTAAATATTTCCTGCAAGTTAACGTTAAAAGGGTCGGCCGAAAATTCAGAATTGAAATTTCCAGTTAATACAGGCTCAAGGTTAGTATACTTGTAAGCTTCAATTTTCCGGGTTGGCAATCCTAGTTTCTCAAAATCAGATATTGCTTTCGACCGGGCAAGCTTTATCTTTTCTCCCACGTTAGCATTAATTTGAGATTTATTGACCTTATACAGTTCAAGCAGTTCCTGTTTAAGATTTTCCATGGTATTTGTTACAGCCATATCCGTATCTTTTATTCAACTTCAGATTTAATCCAGTCGTATCCTTTTTCCTCCAGCTCCATGGCCAGTTCTTTTCCACTTGATTTCACAATTTTTCCTTTATACAAAACATGTACAAAATCAGGGATAATATACTCAAGTAACCTTTGGTAATGGGTAATTACAATGGTTGCATTATCTTTGCCTCTGAGTTTGTTGACCCCGTTCGCTACTACTTTTAATGCATCAATATCCAAACCGGAATCGGTTTCGTCTAATATTGCAAGCTTTGGTTCAAGCATGGCCATTTGAAATATTTCATTCCTTTTTTTCTCCCCTCCTGAAAACCCTTCATTTACTGAACGGTTTGTAAGATTTGAATGAAGTTCGACTAGGTCTTTTTTCTCACGCATAAGTTTTAGAAAATCTGAAGCAGTAAGGGGATCAAGATTTCGGTATTTGCGTTGTTCGTTTATAGCAGTTTTTAAAAAATTCACCATCGACACCCCCGGAATTTCAACAGGATATTGAAATCCTAAAAAGATTCCTTTATGAGCCCTTTCTTCCGGGCTCATTTCGAGCAAGTCTTCTCCCAAGTAAGTAACTTTACCACTGGTAACAGTAAAAATGTCCCTTCCGGCAAGAGTTGAAGCCAACGTACTTTTACCTGAACCGTTTGGGCCCATTATCGCATGTAATTCTCCCTGGTTTACTTCAAGATTAATACCTTTAAGTATTTCTTTCCCATCAATCTCTATTTTGAGATTTTCTATTTTTAGCATAGCGAAAAAATTAGTTGTTTAAATATCAACCAACACTACCTTCCAAACTTATTTGTAAAAGTTTTTGTGCCTCAACAGCAAATTCCATGGGAAGTTTATTCAGCACTTCCCTGGCATAACCATTTACAATTAATCCAATAGCTGTTTCTGTGTCTATTCCGCGTTGGTTGCAATAAAATATTTGTTCCTCACCTATTTTCGAGGTTGTTGCCTCGTGTTCAATTATGGCCGATTCATTCTCCACTTCCAGATACGGGAAAGTATGAGCCCCGCATTTGTCTCCCAGTAGTAATGAATCACATTGAGAAAAGTTCCTAGCATTTTCTGCATTTTTCAGCACTTTAACAAGCCCTCGGTAACTATTTTGGCTTTTCCCTGCTGATATGCCTTTTGAAACTACTGTACTTCTGGTGTTTTTGCCAATGTGGATCATTTTTGTCCCTGTATCGGCTTGTTGGTAATTATTAGTAACTGCTACCGAATTAAACTCTCCAATTGAATTATTTCCTCTTAAAATGCAACTGGGATATTTCCAGGTAATGGCCGATCCGGTTTCAACTTGTGTCCATGATATTTTTGAATTATCTCCTTTACAAATACCACGTTTGGTTACAAAATTATAAATACCTCCTTTTCCATTCTTATCACCCGGATACCAATTTTGAACTGTTGAATATTTTACTTCAGCGTTTTCCAGGGCAATTATTTCAACAATAGCTGCATGCAATTGATTTTCGTCACGCATAGGTGCTGTACATCCTTCAAGGTAACTAACATAACTATCTTCTTCTGCAACAATAAGCGTACGTTCAAATTGGCCGGTATTTGCAGCGTTTATCCTGAAATAAGTTGAGAGTTCCATAGGGCACCTTACTCCTTTCGGGATATAACAGAAAGAGCCGTCACTAAATACTGCTGAATTCAAAGTAGCAAAGAAATTATCAGTATATGGAACAACTGAGCCCATGTATTTTTTAACTAAATCAGGATGTTCCTGGACTGCTTCGCTGAATGAACAAAAAATAATTCCTAATTCAGCAAGGGTTTCACGAAAGGTTGTTTTTACCGAAATACTGTCCATAACAGCATCTACTGCTACACCTGTTAATCTTTTTTGTTCATCAAGAGGGATTCCTAGCTTGTCAAATGTTTTTAATAGTTCGGGGTCTACATCATCCAAACTTTCTGGGCCCACTTTTTGTTTGGGCGCTGCATAATAGATGATATCCTGGTAATTGATTTGAGGAATTTTCAGATGTGCCCATTTGGGCATTTTCATGGTTTTCCAGTGCTTGAAAGCTTTTAGACGAAAATCGAGCATGAAGCCAGGTTCATTCTTTTTCACCGAGATCATACGTATAACATCTTCGTTCAATCCTTTTTGAATAGTATCTATCTCAATATCAGTAGTAAATCCGTATTTGTAATCACTTTGTGTTAATTCGGTCAATATTTTATCTTGCTGTTGTTCCATATCTTACAAAAGTAAAAATTATCGGATTTTTAAATCTCAAAATAAATTTATTTAGATTAATTCTAAATAATGCAAATATACAAAAACTTCTTGAAAAATAGTAATGAGAACAGAAAGGTTTGGAAACTTATTTTGTTTATTCACAATATAAAAATGTTAATCCCGAATTAGAAAAGAATGAATTATAAGATTATATTTTTTTTTGTGTTAAAATTCTACTATAATTCCAACAGTAGGTAGAATAGTACCTCTTCCCTGTGAAGATAAATAAGTTAAATTATATTTTTCAATCCCGTTTTCGATAAAAATATCATTTGTCCCGGGATTTATTATTGATGTTCTCACTAAATTGTCAGGTTCATAAGCTTTAAAATTACATATATTTTGTATGTCAACATATAACATGAGTGTCCAGTTATTGAAAAAATACTGTTTATCAAGTCTTATATCTAATTGGTGGAAAGGTTTTAATCTCAACTGATTAAATTTTGAATAGTCAAAATAAGGAGTACCTGTGGCATCCCATGCTTCTTTAATACTTGATTTTTCGGAATCATAAGGCGTATATGGTGCTGCTCCAACATATCTCCATTTAAAACCAAAATCCCAATTTTTTTTAAAACTTCGTATAGCAGTAAGGTTAAAAATATGCCTGTTATCCCATGAAGTAGGTATATAGTTGTTTTCAGTCGATTGAAGTCCTATATTTTTAAATTCACTCCATACCAACGTATAAGAAAAGATAATATTAAACCCTTTTAGATCAAGTGTTCTTGCAAATACTTCCAGGCCATAAGCTCTGCCTTTGGCAACAGGGATAAGTTCTTCATCTCCAAAAGTACCAAAATCCGCTCCTTTACTGGCAAGTGCAACCGAATCGGCAACAGAAAACGGATAATCATGGTAATGTTTGTAAAAACCTTCCAGGGTAACTTTTGATTTGTTATCAGGATAAAAATCTATTCCCGCAACCACGTGGTTGGTAGAGATGTATTTGATACCATTTATTTTGTTTATATACTCTCCTTCATTGCTTCTATATCCTAATGAGGTATATGGGGGGCGCTGGAAAAATTTTCCAGTGTTAAAGTTAACAAACAGCTTTTCATTAATCATATAAGAGGCCGATAATCTGGGCGATAGTTGTTCAAAGGGGTTGCTCATCCTCGCAGAGAATGAACTTCCGTCAATTCTTGCTCCAAACGACAATGTTAGACGATTGGTAAGTAGTTTTTTACTGAATTGACCAAAAAAACCATAGTTAAACATTTCAATATCTGAATTGTATGAGAAATTTATCAATGTGTCACGAGAAAATAATATTTTGTTAGTTTGGTTTTTATAGTGAGCATATTCAAGGTTTGTACCATAATTAATTTTAAAACCGTTGTTAGTTATTGTATTGTGTTCATACCTGAATTTATTTTCAGATTCTTCTGAAGAATAATCAAAAGTTCTGGGTAATTTTTCATTATTCTCAGCATGTTTATATGAGATATTGTTCAGATAATTTCTGCTTATGACCCAAGTATCATATCCTCTATCTTTAAAATGTTTGTAAACAATGCCAATAGTATAGTTCCATTGCTCATTAACAGGTAAATACCCCAGGATAAATCGTTGCTCGGGTGTTTTATTGGCATTGAGATTAAGTTCAGACTGGTCAATTGCTCCAACTCCTAACAATGTAATTTCATTTTTGACATTCAATCTTGAACGGATTTTGAATTGAAAGTCGTTATATGTAGGAAGAAATGGAAGTCCAAGGGCAGAAAATAAAAATTGTAGGTATGATCTACGTACCGAAAATATGAACGAAGTATTTTCAACGATTGGACCATCGAGTGTTAGGGCAAGATCAGAGGCCCCTATTGTTCCCCTAAACTTTATTTTTTCTTTATTCCCATCAATTTGTTTAAAATCAAGCACTGAACTTATTGTATTTCCCCTATTCACAGGGAAAGCTCCTGAATAAAAATTTACTTCCCGAATAAAATCTACATTAATAATTCCTACTGGGCCTCCTGATGCACCTTGTGTAGTAAAATGGTTTAAGTTAGGGATTTCAACTCCATCGAGATAAAATTTGTTCTCATTTGCTCCTCCTCCCCTTACAATAACATCGTTACGATAGGCAGGTGTAGAAGCCACCCCCGGAAACGATTGAATCACTTTTGAGATGTCCCTGTTTCCTCCCGGATTTTTTTCTATTTCTGCTATGCTAATTCTTCTTAGGGCCACGGGACTTTCATCTTGACGTCTGAAAGGGGATGCTTTTACAACCACTTCGCTTATTTCGATATTTGCTTCTTGTAAAGCAATTTCGATATACGTTTTTTTTGCATTTGTAACTAAGAAATCAGCCGATATGTAATCAGCAAATCCAACTGATGAAACGGCCAATTGAACAAAACCCGGATTTAAGTCTGTAAAAAGAAACCTGCCATCAATATCACTTATTGAACCAATATTTGTCCCCCATATTACAATACTTGCAAAAGGTATAGGTTCATTATTTTTTGCATTGTATATTCTTCCTTTAATAACACCTTTTCCTATATCTTGGGCAGATAGACAGAATGACATAATTAAAATTTCTGTAAATAGGATGATCTGTTTCTTCATTCTCACATATTTTGTCAGTCGTATTGTAACAAAAAACAACAACGTTTTGTTTATTTTTTTTTTAAAATCATTAAACAAAATAAAATTTATTGCATTGTTTAATTAATATATTATATTGATATATAGAGAATTACGTACTAATGTAAAAAAAAAGATAACCAGAAAAATTTTTAGTTCCTATATTTTCTTTTCAGGTATTTTGTTTTATATTCAAAAATTAAAGTATCTTTGTTCTGGATTTAAAAATTATGCGTTGATAATTAAACTATATTAATACCCCTCCTCTTATCTTAGTTAAGAATTCCACTTTTAATAAGATTAGTTATAACCCATTTTTTTAGATCTACTGTAGTATTAATATTTTAAATTATCTGAATTATGAATATTTATGTCGGTAACTTAAGTTACAGTGTTAAAGAAAATGAATTAAGAGAAATTTTTGAAGAATATGGAGAAGTATCTTCCGTTAAAATTATCACTGATAAGTATAGTGGTAGGAGTAAAGGTTTTGCTTTTGTTGAAATGAACAATGAGAGTGAAGCAAAAGCTGCTATAGAAGAACTTAATGAAAATGAAATTGATGGCAGGCAGATTACAGTTAATCTTGCCAGGCCAAAACGTCAAAATTACAATAGATATTAATCTTAAAACAAAAATATTATGCCGAACGGAATTGTAAAATGGTATAATGAAATAAAAGGATACGGGTTCATAACAACCGATGAGGGGAAGGATATTTTTGTTCATCGATCAGCAATAAGCGGATCATATCCGAGGCTTGAGACAGGAGAAAAAGTTACATTTAATATAAAACCGGGAGAAAAAGGCGAAGTTGCGGTTGATGTTAAGATATTAACCGATTAACACATATTTTAAATGTTATATTCTTTCTTTGATTGAAAGAATTGCTTCTCTGAGTTAAAATCAAGAAAAGAATATTTT
>CAZWGG010000086.1:1464-12252 GCA_964633305.1 uncultured Bacteroidales bacterium | reverse complement strand
CTCAAGGGTTGGGTGACGATGATTTTGTCCGCCAACGAAAAGAAGAAGTAGAGCAAATACTCGAAAAATTAAAACAGGCAGCTGAATTTTATCCGAATCGTCACGAATATTTTGGATATGGTAATATCGATGCACTAGAAGCTGTACTATAAAACCATAAAAAATAATATTCTCAATATTCATAATCGAATGAGTCACACCACGAATGAAAATCTTTTGTTGTTTAGTTCCAAATACCTGAAACAGAGAGCTTATTGGGAAAAGAAATTAAATGACTGTATTCAACAAACGGAACTCTTCAATTATAGTTATAATAATGATTTTAAACCAGATAGTTTCACTATTACTATTCCCAATGATTTAACAAAAAAAATCTTGGCTTTAAGCAATAACTCCGATCTGGCTATTTATATTGTATTGTTAACCGGGTTAAAATGTACTTTACACCTGTACACAGACAATGATAATATTACAATAATATCTCCGGTATTCAAACCAAAAATTACCCGCGAAACCTTAAACAGGTACGTGCTTATAAAAGATGTATTGAATACTGACCTGTCTTTTAAACAAACTCTTTTATCTATCAGGGCCTCAGTAATAGAAGCATATGAAAACCAAGATTATCCGGTTGAAAAGTTAGTGGAATATTTAAGTGAGATTACAGGTTTTAAAAACACTCATAACGTTTCAAAAATAGTTGCCTCTTTATCAACTATTCATGATTGCACTGTTTTTGAAAAAATTGATGAAAGTGTGGCTATCAATTTTGTAAAACAAGAAACGAATATTGGTATAGATATCTTCTTTGATAAAAACAACTATGAAAAAGAATTATTGGAACAGTTTATCAATCATTTTATTTTTTTACTTGAGAATTACCTTGAAAACACATCGGATAAATTATCCAACTTAACTGTATTACCCGATATTGACAAATCAAAACTTCTTAACAATTTAAATAATACATATAAACACTACCCAAACGATAGCACTTTGTATGAAGTTTTTAAAAAACAAGCACAAGTAACACCTGATCGAATAGCAATACATCTAAACAATCAACATATTACATATAAAGAATTAGAAAAGCAATCATCTTTGTTTAGTCTTGAACTTAATAATAAACCGGTAATATTAAATACACCGGTAGCTATTATGCTTGACCGGTCATTTGAAATGATAATTAGCGTATTAGCTATACTTAAATCAGGGGGGACATTTATACCTATTGATATTGACAATCCTTTAAAACGAATTGAAGCCATAATAAAAGATGCCAATATTAATTGCATTATTACTTCAAAAAATATACGTGAAAATATTAATGCGGATTTCATTCCGAAAAATGACATAATATTTATTGAAGAATTAGATGAACCGGATATATCTGATCTTGAATATAATCCGGTAAAGTGTACAAAAAATAGTTTAGCTTATGTCATTTACACATCCGGATCAACAGGTAATCCAAAAGGTGTGTTAATTCAACAGGATTCCGTTTTAAACTTATATTACTCACAGCAACAACAGTTTAATGTCACTGTTGATGATAAAATTTTACAATTTTCTTCCTTAAGCTTTGATGCATCTATCGAACAAATCTTCCTGGCTTTATTTACCGGCGCTGCCTTGGTACTGGTTGATAAAGCCACGCTACTTGAGAAAGATGTAATTGAATCGTACATTAATAAGATGGCAGTGACCCACTTGCACACTGTCCCTCATTTTCTCAATTTTATCGATGATGTTAATTACAAATCTTTAAAACGTGTTATATCAGGAGGCGATATTTGCAATCCTGAATTAACAGAAAAATGGACTGAGAAATATGAATTTTACAATGAATATGGTCCAACGGAAACAACAGTTACATCAATAGAAAACCTGATCCGCAAACCGGTAAATTCTAAAAATGTTCCTATTGGCCTGCCGCTCCACAATATAAATGTTTATATCTTAAATAAAGATTTGCAATTACTTCCTTTAGGAGTAATTGGTGAATTATATATTGGAGGTAAATGTTTAGCAAAAGGATATTTAAATGATGCGGAGAAAACATCTCAACGTTTCATTGAAAATCATTTTAAACCGGGAGAAAAAATTTATATGACGGGCGATTTGGCCCGATGGACATTTAACAATACATTGGAGTATTATGGCCGAATCGATTCACAAACAAAAATACGCGGATTTCGAATAGAAACAGGTGAAATTGAATATCAGCTAAAACAGCATGATATGGTAAAAGATGTAATTGTCACTGCAATTACAGATAATGCTAATGAGAAATCACTTTGTGCATATTATATTCCTAATAATGAAGTTGATCATACAATATTAAGGAATTACTTGTTTTCTGTTGTACCCGAGTATATGATCCCGGCTCATTTTGTAGCCTTAGATGAATTTCCACTTACCTTTACAGGTAAAATAAATAAAAAAGCACTGCCCCACCCATTTGATATCATCAAAAAGGAACTTGTTAAACCGGGAGATGAACTTGAAAGACAATTGCATTCTATGTGGGTAGAGATATTGAATATCCAACCTGATAAAATCGGAATACATTCGAATTTCTTTGAGTTAGGCGGTCATTCTTTAAAAATAACAATTTTGGCCTCTCAAGTTCATAAAAAATATCATGTAAAGATCCCAATAACTATCTTATTCAATGATCCGACTATTGAAAATATTGCTCGTTTTATTAGAGGTTCGGTTACCAGTGAGTTCAAAACAATAAAAAAAGCTGAGAAAAAAGAGTATTATGAATTATCGTCTGCACAACGCAGATTATTTATTTTACAGCAACTCGACAAAAAAAATACAGGATATAACATGCCACAGGTAATATATCAAAACGAGTTAGTTGATATTGGTGAGTTTGAGGATTTTTTAAAAATAATTGTTTCCCGTCATGAAAGTTTACGAACCTCTTTTGATTTCATTGATGAAAGAATAGTACAGATAGTTCATCCTAAGGTTGAAATGACTGTTGAGTGTTTTAATTTGAATGAAGATGAAGTAGATGCTGCCATAAAAAAGTTCATTCGTCCTTTTGATCTTACCCGAAAGCCATTATTCAGAGCAGGCATTATCAATGTTGAATCAAGTTACTCCATCCTTTTAGTTGATATGCACCATATTATTTCCGATGGAAGATCTCTTGATGTTTTAAGAGAGGAATTCGAAACCCTCTATATCGGAGAGGAATTACCCGGCATTCAGGTTCAATATAAAGATTATGCAGGTTGGCAGAGATTTGAAAGCAAAAAAGAACATGTAATAAAGCAAGAGGATTTTTGGACAACTATCTTCAATAATGAAATTCCGGTTCTGAACCTTCCAACAGATTTCCAGAGACCCGGGTTACAAGGATTTGAAGGTATGAACATAGAATTTTTTCTTAACCCGGAATTAACAACTCATCTGAAAAAGATTGAAAAACAGGAAAATGTAACATTATATATGCTTGTATTTAACGCATTCAGCATTTTACTTTCAAAGCTTAGCGGTCAAAACGATATTATTATAGGAACTCCAATTGAAGGAAGACACCATGCTGATCTACAAAATGTTATCGGAATGTTTGTAAATACGTTAGCTATTAGAACAAGTGCTGATAGTAATTTTACTTTAAAGAAATTTTTATCAGAAAATAAAAAGAACATTATTGAATATTTTAATAACAAAGATTGTCAATTTGATGATCTGGTTGATAAAATATCCATTAATCGTGACACTAGCCGTAATCCTATTTTTGATGTACTACTAAATGTTATCCATCCGAAAGAGGATATCGGCACAGCAATTGAAGAAATTCAACTAAAACAGCATGTAGAAAATGTAAACTGTAAATTCGATCTAGAATTGACAGCTATCAATTACAAGGAAATTCTGTTTTTTAACCTGAACTATTCTACAAAACTTTTTAAAAAACAAACTATTGAACGTTTCATTCATTACTTTAAAAAAGTTTTAGTCTCATTTACAGAAGACCTTTTAAAAACATTATCAAAAATCGAAATTACAAGCGAGGAAGAAAAGCAAAGAATAGTAAACAGTTTTAATAACACAGAAACCGATTATCCAAAAGATACGGTTATTTATCAACTATTCGAGAAAAATGCCTGGAAAAATCCCGATAAAATTGCTCTTTCATATCAAGATCAGCAAATTACAAACAAAGAATTTAATACACGTGTAAATCAATTAGCACACTTCCTAATAAAGAACAATGTCCGTGAAAATACAATTGTAAGTGTATTAATCGATCGTTCTATAGACATGATGATTGGAATATTTGGCATACTGAAAGCCGGTGGGGCTTATCTTCCCATTTCCCCCGATTATCCTCCGGACCGGGTTGAATATATACTTAATGACAGCCAATCCGGTTGTTTATTGGTAAATAAAGTGGTTTTTGGTCAAGAACATCATACTACAAAAGCTATACATATTAATAATCCGTTAATTGAAAAAGAAGCCTCTTCAAATCCTGATATTGTCCCTAATTCAAACAATTTAGCTTATATAATTTATACCTCAGGTTCTACAGGGAAGCCTAAAGGAGCAATGATTGCGCATTATTCACTTGTAAACCGGATAAACTGGATGCAAAAAATGTATCCAATTAGTCAAGGTGACGTCATTTTGCAAAAAACAGTTTATACATTTGATGTTTCTGTTTGGGAACTATTCTGGTGGTCATTATACGGGGCCAGGCTACACCTGTTAGGCAAAAACGAAGAAAAAAACCCGGAAAAGCTAGTTCATGCCATTGAAAACAGAAATGTTAGTGTAATTCATTTTGTGCCGTCTATGCTCAACATTTTCCTTGAATACCTGCAAAACACCAGCAAAACATTTGATTTCTCAACATTAAAATATGTGTTTTCAAGTGGAGAAGCGCTGGCAACCGATCAGGCAGAACCTTTTCTTAAGCAGGATAGGATACGCTTAGTTAATTTATATGGCCCTACTGAAGCAACTATTGATGTTTCGTATTTTAATTGCACCCATTCTATTCATTCTTCTATTGTCCCTATTGGAAAGCCTATTGACAATATTAAATTATTAATACTGAACGAACATTTTCAAATACAACCCATTGGAATAGCAGGCGAATTATATATTGCAGGAGATGGATTAGCCATGGGTTATTTAAACAAGGTTGAGTTAACCCATGAAAAATTCATTTATTCTACATCTCTCCCTTACAAAAGATTATATAAAACAGGCGATTTGGCGAGGTGGCTCGATGATGGCAATATAGAATTTTTAGGTAGAATAGATAACCAGGTAAAAATTCGCGGTTTTAGGATTGAACTAGGTGAAATAGAGTATCATCTAATGAAACAAAAAGGTGTAAAAAGAGCCATTATTACAGTGCGAAAAAACATAAACCGAAGCAACGATATAGTTGCCTATATTGTTAAAAACCCAGAAACAGATGTTACAGAAATAAAAGCTTTACTCTCCCAAAATTTACCCGATTATATGATCCCATCCTATTTTGAAGTAATTGAAGACATTCCATTATTGTCTAACGGAAAAATAGATTACAAACGTCTGCCAGAACCGAAAGCTGTTTCAGGAGTGGTTTTTGTTGCCCCAAGAAATGAAATAGAAAGAAAGTTGGTACAACTATGGAGTGATTTGTTAAACATAAATGAAAGTAAAATTTCTATTTACGCCAATTTCTTTGAAATAGGAGGAAACTCATTAGACATAATCCGTCTTAATTTCAGGATCAAACAAGAACTGAAAAAAGATATTTCCATTGTTCAACTATACAACTTACCATCAATAGTTACATTAACAGAACATATTATCGGTAAAAGCCAAAAAGTCCAGATTGAAGATAATTTGGTAGATGAGTTTGTAAATATAGCTGAAGACACTTTACAGTCAATAAATGAAACGTCCATGATAAAATAATCATTATTATCACACACGAAAATGATTACTCGCTAACGCTTCGTGAGATCGCTACGCTAAGTTATTTTATCATGGTAAGTTCCATCTGACATTTAAAAATTAAAATATAAACAGATGAAAATGTAGAATTGTAATGGCAGAAAAGCAATATACCGGATTAGAGATAGCTGTAATAGGCATGTCAGGCCGTTTTCCAGGTGCCGAAGATATTAATGAATATTGGAAAAACCTTAAAGAGGGAAAAGAATCTATTGTTTTTTTCACAGATGAAGAATTGCTTGAAGCAGGTGTTAGTCCGGAATTATTAAGTGATCCTAATTACGTTAAAGCCAATAGTTTTCTTAATGATAAAGGATGTTTTGATGCTAATTTTTTTGACTATCGCCCTGATGAAGCTAAAGTTATGGATCCACAAGTTCGAGTTTTCCACGAATGTGTGTGGTCTGCCCTTGAAAGTGCCGGATATGTCCCCGGTGAATATAATGGCCTAATTGGACTTTTTGCAGGGGCTAAAAGCAACATATTTTGGCAGGTACATTCTATGTTGGCACAAAATGATTTAAATATTGACGGATTTACAGCAGGAAATTTAAGTGATAAAGATTTGCTTCCTGTAAACCTTTCTTACAAACTGAATTTAAAAGGTCCCTCGGTTAGTGTTCAAACCACATGCTCAACTTCGTTGGTTGCTATTAACATGGCTTGTAAGAGTTTACTTTTGGGTGAATGTAACATGGCATTAGCCGGAGGGGTTTACATAAAAAACTTTACAAAAGCAGGGTATCTTTTCCAGGAAGGAATGATAGCCTCAAAAGATGGCCATTGCAGGGCATTTGATAAAAATGCCGGCGGCACAATTGGTGGAGAAGGTGTTGGAGTAGTAGTATTAAAACGCCTTAAAGAGGCCATCAAAGACAATGATAATATACTGGCTGTTATAAAATCATCGGCAGTAAATAATGATGGAAACAGAAAAGTTGGTTTTACGGCACCAAGTTCAAATGGCCAGGCTGAAGTTATTCGTATAGTGCAAAAAATGGCACGTGTTTCTGCTGAATCAATCGGCTATATTGAAGCCCATGGAACAGGGACACCGGTTGGCGACCCGATTGAAATGGAAGCATTAGGACAGGTTTTTGGTAAGAGTACCCAAAAATATTGTGCTATTGGTTCTGTAAAATCAAATATTGGCCATCTTGATGCTGCGGCCGGAATTGCCGGTTTTATAAAAACCGTGTTAATGATAAAAAACCGTCAACTGGTACCTACACTTCATTTTAAAACACCTAATCCTAAAATCGATATTAAAGAATCACCTTTTTACTTTAATACAGAACTTAAGGCCTGGCAAAATAATCAATCTTCTTTGATAGCAGGAGTTAGTTCATTTGGAATAGGAGGAACAAATGCCCATGTTATATTGGAAGAACCACCTCAACAACAAAAAATTAACCCGAAAAGAGAACATTATATAATACCGGTCTCAGCAAAAACAATTACTGCTCTTGAAGGTAATGCCAGGAGGATATTAAAATATTTAAAGGAAAATAATAATATAAACCTGTCCAATGTCTCTTATACCTTACAAACAGGAAGAAAGGTATTTGATAACAGGGTAGCTGTAACTTGCAGAAAACAAAGTGAAGCCATCGAAAAATTAACATCTGTTATTAACGAAAAACAATTTTTTTCGGTTCCGGACAAAAAGAAAAAAATTGTTTTCTTATTCCCGGGGCAAGGCTCCCAGTATGTAAATATGGCAAAACAGCTTTATGAACAAGAAAAGCTGTTTAAAGAAACGATTGATTATTGTTTTAATTATATAACCCAGGTTTCAGGAAAAAATTTATTTGATATCTTATATCCACAAACAATTGATGAAGAAACCATTGGGAGGATTAACCATACTGAATTTACTCAACCATTGCTTTTTGTTATTGAATACTCATTAGCTAAACAATTGATGTATTGGGGTGTAAAACCAGACTGCATGATTGGGCACAGTATTGGAGAATACACAGCTGCATGTATAAGTGGAATATTTTCTTTAGAGGATACATTAAGAATTACTGTAAAACGGGGTGAACTAATGCAGAAACTTCCCCAGGGAAAAATGTTAAGTGTTTCTGCTGATGAAAAGGAAATAATGCAATTCGTTAACGACCGCATATCAATTGCTGCGATTAATAGTACAAACAGCATTGTGCTGTCCGGAGAAAGCAACGAGATTATTGATCTTGAAAAAAAACTAAAATCTGCAGGATATAAATGCTCTGTTTTAAATACATCCCATGCATTTCATTCACACATGATGCACCCTATTTTGAAAGAGTTTGAGGATGAATTAAAGCAAATTAAGGTGTCATATCCCTCCATTCCTTTTATTTCTAATTTGTCTGGGGATTTTATCACAGAAAATGATATAGAAGATGTAACGTATTGGTGTAAACATTTACGAAATACCGTGAAATTTTTTCAAGGTCTGCAAAAACTTATGGAAGAAGATCAGGTAGTTTTTATAGAAATAGGTCCGGGACGAACCCTGAGTACATTGGTACGTTCTAATGTTCTTGCAAAATCCACACACAAAACAATAAACCTGGTACGTCATCCAAAGGAAGAAAAGCTGGATGAAGCCTATATGATTGAGAGCTTAAAAGAATTATGGTTACACTACCCGGAAATAAAGTGGGATAAATTTTATGAAGGAGAAGAAAGATACAAAGTAGATCTTCCAACTTATGCTTTTGATAAAACTGAATATCCGGTTGATGTGGATCCTATAAAAGAAATAACCAAACGATTTAATTTCAGTCCAACAGATGAAAAAAAAGCATTCGATGAATGGTTTTATTATCCATGCTGGAAAAGTAGCCAACTGGCAACTAATGGTAATGATAGCAAATATTCCGGTCCAATTATAATCTTTATTTCCGGGGAAAATGTATGCCGTGACCTGGTAGAAAAACTATCGGAAAATAATGAAATTATTACTATTGCAAAAGGTCAGCTATATGAAAAAAAATCCGGAAACTCATTCACAATAAACGTTGAACATGAAAGTGACTATACCAGGCTGTTTAAAAAAATAAAAGATGATTACCCTGAACCATTATTTATTGTGAATTGCTGTGGTTTGTCTGAAAACTACGAGGGAGTGACCCCTTCGTCTGTTGAACAGAATGACAAAGAGGAGTTTTTCAGCTTGTTTTTCCTTTTTCAAGCAATCCTTCATAATAATATAAGTGTTGAAAAATTTATAAATATCACTAACGATATTGCCTGCATAACCGGAAGTGAGATTATATCACCCGAAAAATCAAGAATGCTGGGATTAATCCTTGTAATTTCACAAGAATTCCCTAACATTTTCACCTGTAATATTGACATTTCCCTTTCAATAAGAAAAAACAAGTGCCACTTAAATAAATTAGCAGAAGAAATTCTGCATAATCACAAAACCAGGTTTATAGCTCATAGAAACGGAATTCGATGGATAAGACATTTCGATAAATTAAATATAACAGAAAAAGATATTCCCTTACAGGAAGGGGGTACATATTTGATAACAGGTGGCTTGGGGAACGTTGGGTTTCATTTGGCAGACTTTCTGTTAAGGTCATGCAGTGCCAAAATTATTTTAATTGGACGAGCACCCTTATTTCCTGAAAATAGTAGCAAAAAAGATGTTTTTGATTCGTTGTATAAAGAAAAAAGGGAAAGGTTAAATCATCTTAAAAAGATTGGTACAGTTGAATACATACAAGGTAATACAGCCGAACTGCAATTTTTAAAGTATGCTGTTAAACATGCCGGACAAAAATATGGCAAAATTAATGGAGTAATTCATGCCGCGGGAGTTATCGTTGGTACCTCAGTTAACGCTTTTGCAAAACTTGGCAAAAGTAACTTTACAGAACAATTCTCTTCCAAAATTTTCGGTTTGTTAAATCTTATAGAAGTTTTTAAGCATCATAATTTAGATTTTTGTTTTATTACTTCGTCCATTTCATCGTTTTTAGGAGGGATAAACTTTTCAGCTTATGCTTCAGCGAATATATTCATGGATACCCTTATACAAAAGATATCTCAAGAAAACAATTTTATAAACTGGAAAACGATAAACCTGGATGGCCTTGATTTTGAAAATTATCCGACTAAATACATCAATAAAGACGACCTTGTTGAAATTTTTAAAAGAACCATATCGTTGAAAGGGATACCTCAAATCATTGTGTCTACAACTGATCTAAATTATAGAATTGAAAATTGGGTAACCCGTTCTGAAAAAAATAAAGCAAAAGATGAAAAAGACATATCAAAAGAAGAATCTGTTGATAAATTAGTAAAAAAGAATAATACACAATCGTTATCAGCCATCGAAGAACAGATTGTGAGCATGTGGAAGAAGTTTTTCGGAAAAACAGAATTGAACACAACAGATAGTTTTTTTGATTTAGGAGGTGACTCTCTAACTGCTTTGACCATGATAGAAATGATTAACCGCGAGTTTAACAGTGATTTGTCATTGCCGGATTTATTCTCCAAACCATTAATTAAAGAAGTTGCTTCTCATATACAATCCTCTCAATCTAAAAAATACGGACAGGTAAAAGTTGCTGAAAAACGAAACCGGTATCCCCTGTCATCAGCACAAAAACGCCTGTTTATTTTGCAACAAATAGATTTGGAGAGTTTAAGCTATAACATGCCCCGTGTAATAAAGATTTCTGAAGATGCAAACCGGGAAAAACTTCAAAAAATATTTGACCGCTTGATACAACGCCATGAGATATTCCGTTCAACATTTGAAATAATAGATGATGAACCGGTACAAATAATTCATTC
>CAZWGG010000086.1:0-1454 GCA_964633305.1 uncultured Bacteroidales bacterium | reverse complement strand
ATCGATCACCCAGTTAATGGCTTCATGTTTATTTTCAAACTGTAATTTTAAAATCGAGCATTGTGACATAAGCTATAGCGAAATAAATAATATTATTCAAAAACTCACCAAACCGTTCGTTTTAAGTAGATTGTTCTTAATTCGTATTGCCCTGATAAACATTGAAGACAAAAAAACATATTTGTATATCGATCTGCATCATATTATTTCTGATTATATCACATTTGATATTCTCCAGGAAGAAATTCAACAATTATTACATGATACCGAACCCCCGGCTCAAACTCTTCACTATAAAGATTACGCTGTTTGGCAAAATAAAAAAGCTGCCCAGCAACTACTTGCCCGGCAGGAACAATACTGGTTGCAAACTTTATCCGGCGAACTACCCATACTTTCACTTCCAATTGATTTTCCAAGACCTTCCATTCAAAGTTCAGAAGGTGCTTCGGTGGATTTTTATATCGATACCAGCGAAACAGCCCGCCTAAGGAAGCTGATGAGAGATGAAGGCGTAACAACTTATATGATCGTCCTGGGAATTTTAAATGTGCTAATTTTTAAGTTATCGGCGCAGGAAGACATAATTATTGGAACACCTATTGAGGGAAGACGCCACCTTGATTTAAAAAAGATTCCAGGTATGTTCATAAATACCGTTGTAATGAGAAATCAACCTTCTGGATGTGAGACATTTATTGAATTCTTAAAAGATATAAAAACCAATGTTATTGCCACACTTGATAACCAGGAATATCAATTTGAAGAACTTGTTGAAAAACTTAATCTTACAAGAGATGTAAGCCGGAACCCTGTTTTCGATGTTGTTCTTAATTTATTCAATTGGACTAACCTGAAATTTGATAACGATGTTGATTTAAATCAATTATACGAAAGAGGAGATACACCATCGAGATTCGATTTGGAGGTGACAGTTCATGAATATAAAGAAGTTATCAAAATAAATTTTATATATTGTAAAAAAATCTTCAAAGTACAAACCATAAAGCGTTTCATTCATTTCTTTAAAAGTATTACAAGCCAAATTACTGAGGGTCCAAATGAGAAAATTTCTGATATTGATATAGTACAGCAAGAAGAAAAAAAGGTGTTATTAGAAGTTTTCAATAACACGAAGACCGAATATCCGAAAAATAAATCCATACATCAATTGTTTGAAGAGCAGGCAACAAAACAACCTAATGGCATAGCTGCAGTATTTAATGATAAAACACTTACTTATAGTGATTTAGATAATTATTCCAACCACGTAGCCTTTGTTTTGAGAAATAATGGAGCAACCGAAGAAGTACCGGTAGGCATTTTAGTCGACCGCTCTATTGAAATGATTGCATGTATATTAGGTATATTAAAAGCAGGAGGGTTCTATTTGCCAATTGATATCGATTATCCTGATGAAAGAATTAATTATATGCTGAAAGATAGCAATACAA
>CAZWGG010000085.1:0-12285 GCA_964633305.1 uncultured Bacteroidales bacterium | reverse complement strand
AATTCATTTGTGGCAAAAATATCGCAACCGATAATCTTATCACCCGAAACACCTGCAAAACCGATGCAATCATCAAGCTTATCAAAGGATTTTATAAAATAATCCATGTATATTTTTAGTTGTTCTTGGTAGTCTTTTGATTGTTCTAAAGCCGTATATGTACCTGTTCCTGTTTTTGCATTTTGATTTTCAGTAACTTTTGCTACTTCATCCCACACACCGCTTTGGTCTTTATCAATGGCCGCTTTTTTTCGTACCGAGTTTGAAGATACGGCATAATAGTCACTAAAATTTCTGTCTGACTTATAACTCCACCGGTGATGCTCAACACAATATACCGAGAGGTCTATTTTGCCGCTTCCCGGAATTAATACCATATCGTCAGCAATCACCCTGTCTTGCTTTCCGCCTTTTACTATCTCGCCTGCCATAATATAAACAGTATCGGATGAAATGTTTTCAATGTAAAGCTTATTTACCTGTCCTCCCCCATTATCAGCTTCGGTTATTCTTACTTTGTTGCTCTTTAACGCTTCTTCCAGAGTAGTGTATTTTCCGATATTTTTAAGTTCATCTTTAAAATTTTTCCCGGCAAATAACGGGAATAAAGCAAGTTTTTTGTAAGTAAATGAACTGTTGAAATCCCCTGGTGTGACATGTTCAATATATCCTTCCTTGAGTACATATTGTGAAAATGCAGTTGAGGATACCAGTAAGGCAATGAAAATTAATTTTATTGTTTTCATAGATATTAATTTTTAAAATAGTATTGAAGAATTTATCTGTTAGCTGAACGATTTATAAAGAATGTCCGTCTTTAGTACCTGTGGTGAGTATCATGAAGCAGACGGACATTCTAGGCAGATTATTTAAACCGGAAATTTTTAGTGTTGGCTTGTTTTTTTATAGCTGATATCATAGCATTGTCAAGCATCCCTTCTCCTGATTCCCCGGTTTGTTGTTGTGCCAGGTATTCTATCCTTTTTTGGTTTAGTGTATTGATTTCCTTTTTAATCTTGTCCCGTTCTTGTTTTTGTTGTTCAATGTATTTTGTCCTTTCGTTATCATCCATTTGTTTCATTTCAGGGGGCAATTGATCCTCTGAAATTTCAGCAATATCAAATTCTGCTTCTTCTGAAGCATCTACCAAATCCCACGAGCTGTTCTTATAAACATGAGAGCTTTTTGATACGGTCCTGTTTACCACATTTGCTGTTCCATACTGTTCTGCATTCATATCTTGTCTTGACTGTAACATTTTTTTCTCTTTGCCGCTGCCTCCATAATAAATATATGTGTTGTTCAGTTTTACATTCAATTCAGCAATTTTTTTATCATAAGGAGAATCAATGTAAACCGTTTTACGATTTTGCTCTATACTAAAATAATTACCCCCGGTTAGTTCTGCACCTTTTTTCCAACTTGTACGTAATCCTTCATCAAAATTTCCGCAAAAGATTGTGTTCACAACCACTCCTTTTCTTTTGGCAGCAGCACAAACTTCCCGGTAATCGTAACTGCCTTGGGTAAAAGGTTCATTACCAGCAATAAATATTACCTGGTAGTCTTTTGAAGACAAGCTCCAGTCAAGTTCTTTTAACGCCGAATTAATCACCTGCCCGCAAAATTCCTGGCCTCCACATGTTCGTAACGAAAATAAATCGTCCGATACCTGGTCAAGATCTGTAGTTAATGGGGTAACCAATCTAATATATCCTTCACTGGCCGGCAGGTTATCATTTCCGTATTCGTATAAAGCTATTTTAAGTGTAGGTTTTGTGTTGTCGCATTTTGCCAGGGCCAATTCGCTCACAATACTCCATAGTTGCGATTTGGCCTGTTCTATTAAACCGTCCATACTGTTACTCGTGTCCAATAATATAGCAAGTTTAATACTTTTCTTATCGTTAGGTGTTGGATCTTTTCGTTGTGCGTTTGAACTGTTATCACATCCTATCAATAAACTCAGTAAAATTACTATTACCGCACGTTTACTTTTACTAACCCGTTTTATCCAATTTGTTTTCATAATCTTAAAATTTATGTTGTCAAAAAGTTCATTTTCAGCATAAAAGTATATGAATAAAAGGCTTAAAAAAACAACAACTTAGGCAACAGGTCATTTGAATTAGTAAAGTGAATGAACGAGTTGGTTAACCGGAATTATTTATTGAAAAATATTTTTAAATCAGGCAGTTACAGCCATACGAGATTTTTTATATCGAAAATAAGTTCCTATTTTTACATGAAATTTTGTGACTTGTAAGGTAATCCGGAGAGTTTATCTTCGGACTCCCAGCTAATTAGTCACATAATCTTTTAGAAAAAAGAATTAAAAATGAGTCGCAGTATATATATCGGAATTGCTTTTTTAATGGTTCCCTTTTTATGTTATGCACAAAAGGAGTCCAAAATAAGATCTGTCTCCAAAGTTTCTTCTGATGTATATTTACAAATTGACTCAGCCAGGATATATGAGAATCAAAACCCAACAAAATCATTTGATTTTATTGAAAAAGCGCTGACAAATAGTCTTGAAACAAGAAATAAGAACGGGGAAGCGCTTTCCTATCAATCGTTGGGAAGAATAAATTTTAACCTTAACCAATTTGACCTGGCTATCGACTATTATTTTAAAGCGTTACACATATTTGAATCGCTTAATAACCAAGACGAAATTCATAACACTTATTGGCTTCTGGCTAATGCTTATCAGCAAATTAATGATTATGAAAACGCCCTTATATATTATAAAAATTTTCTTCAATATGTTGAGAAACAAAAAAATACCGATGAAATAGTAAGGGCAAAAAATAATATGGCTGAAATATATAACAAGACAGGCAAAAGCAAAGAAGCATTAACCCTGTTAAATGATGTCCTTGAAACAGAAAAAAAAAGAAATAACCCGTCAGGAGCAATAGAGGCACAAAATTATATAGGACAGGTTTACCAGGAGTCAAATAAAGACATGCAAGCCTTAGAATTTTATGAACAATCGGCAAATTTAGCTGAGGAGGTAAATGATAAGGAAGCCCTGAAAAAATCACTTCAAAATCAAGGAAGTGTACTTAGAAAGTCAAAAAGGTATGACGATGAGCTGCAAGTAAGGCAACAACTTCTTAGCATTAATAAAGAATTTGATGCAAAACCCGAACAGGCTGAAGATAACCTGGAGATAGGCAATATATTCATTGAAAAAAACGAAACCGAAAAGGCTATTCCTTATATTCAAAGAAGTATTGAACTATCGGAAGAAACCGGTAGCCTCGAGAAAAAAGGGAAAGCGCTACAAACCCTCTCCACGGCCTATGACAAACAAAAAGATTATGACAAGGCCCTTGAAACCTACAGGGAATATGTTGCCACTGTAGATGAATTATACAAGAAAAGAGAATCGGAAATAAAGACAAGTTTACAAATAACCGCCTCCCTGAACAGGAAGCTCGAACGTCTTGATCTGATTGAAAAAGAACTTAGCCTGAGCCAAAAAACCGTTAATTTATTGAGACAAGAACAGTTGGTAAACAGGAAAGAGCTTAGGGCACAGCAAATTTTTACATATTCACTGTTAATAGCATTTGTTGTACTTGCAGTAGCATCTTTTTTTGTTTACCGGAGCGGAATACATAAAAGAAAGTCAAATCAGCTATTGGAATTAAAATCTCTCAGAAGCCAAATGAACCCGCACTTTATATATAATTCACTAAATTCGGTAAATAGCTATATATCAAAAAACGATGAGAGGGCTGCCAATAAATACTTAGCAGAGTTCTCACGTTTAATGCGGTCGGTAATGGAAAACTCTAAACACGACTTTGTGCCTTTAAACAGCGAAATAGAGATACTTAAACTTTATCTTAGTTTAGAATATTCACGGTTTAGCGATAAATTCGACTATGATTTTACGGTTGATCCGGGCATTGAGACAGAAAGTTGTTTTGTACCCCCTATGCTTGTACAGCCATTTATTGAAAATGCTATATGGCACGGGTTACGCTACAGGGAAGAAAAAGGATTTTTGAGCGTTACCCTTAAACAAAATAACCAATTTATTGAAGTAAGCATTGAAGATAACGGTATTGGAAGAAAAAAATCAACAGAGATCAAAACAAAATTTCAGAAAGAGCACCATTCCACAGGATTGCAAAACATTGAAACCCGTGTTCAGGTAATTAAAGAATTATATAAAATCAACCTCGATATACACATTGAGGACATTGACAGTAAGTCAGGCGAAGGCACAAAGGTGCTGATAAAAATACCGAAAAATCATAAAATTGACTAAGTAAAATATTAGGTATATGCTTAAAGCAATTATTGTTGAAGATGAAAAAGCAAGCCGGGAAACATTACGCAATTATTTAACCAAATATTGCCCGGATGTAAAAATAGTGGCAGAAGCTTCAAATATAAAGGAAGGGTTGAGTTCTATCAAACTGCATAATCCCGAATTGGTATTTTTAGATGTAGAAATGCCCTACGGCAATGCCTTTGATTTACTTGACCAGGTTGATAATATTACCTTTGAAACTGTTTTTGTTACTGCATTCAGCAACTATGCCATCCAGGCACTTAACTTCAGTGCATCGTATTATCTACTTAAACCTATTGATATCGACGAATTGGTAAAAGCAGTTGAAAAAATTAAAGAAACAATTGCCGGGAACAAAGAAGCTATACACACAAAGGTGTTAATTGAAAACATTAAAATTGAAAATAAGCAGCTTCAGAAAGTTGTATTACCGCTAATTGACGGATTCGAGGTAGCACGCGTAAAAGACATAATAAGATGCGAAGCACAGGATAATTTCACCCGGTTTTTTTTTGTTGACGGAAAAAAACAACTTATTTGCAGAACCTTAAAATTCTATGAAAATTTATTGACAGATTATGACTTTATCAGGGTCCATAAATCTCACCTGGTAAACTTTCAATACATCAAACAATATAAAAAGGGGAAAGGAGGCCAGGTAATAATGGAAGGTGGAAAAGCGGTAGATGTTTCTCCCAATAAGAAAAAAGATTTGCTCTCTAGGTTTGAGAGGTAAAAATTTATGTATATTTACAACATGGAAAAAATTACCACCATAGAAAATGAAGTTGAAGCAAAATTATTGACTTCACTTCTTGACCAGGAAAACATACCACACGTCTTGATCTCGCACCATGATTCTGTGTATGATGGAATATTTCAAACCCTTCATGGGTGGGGACATGTAGAAGCTGACATTAAGTATAAAGAAAAAATAGTAGCCATTTTAAGTGATTTACGAAAATAACCGGCCAAACCTTTATTGTATTAACTCTTCTTCCTTATATTCTTTAACATCGGTTTGCTCCCCATTTTCGTCATAAAACTTCCAATTACCTTCCATTTTACCATTTTTGTATTTTCCCCGCACTTTTAACTGCCCGTTTTCATAATACTCTTTATATACCCCATTTTTAATCCCATTCTTTAATCCTACCGACAATTTTACATTACCGTTATCATAATATTCTTCATGTTTTGAGGCATCAAGGTCTTCGATCTCCATTTCAGGTTTAAATTCAGGCTCTTTTTCTCCAGGAATAGCAGGTAAGAGCGTTACAGTATCTTCATACATGAAAGATAATGGCTCAATAAAATAATTAACCGGTTTAAATTCTTCTACCTGGTTACTAAATTGAGCAAGAATATCAAGTCTTAACAGGTCTTTTTCACTTTCGAGGTTCACTCCAATATTAGGAAAACAAACCATATATTCTTTATTTCTTTTCATTTGTACCCAAACCTGGGGAGATACAAATTCTTTCATATTATTGAAAAGTACCGGAGGCTGAAAATAAAGAAACACTGATGATTTGCCGGGGAAATTGCCCATAAATGTATTGAAGTCTTCTTTTTTAGTTAGGACATTCTCACTTTCACAATCGTCTATTATGCTTTTTAAGGTTTGAGGATGGTTGCTAAAAATAACAAACTTATCTACAATAGTGAAATAAGGTTTTTCAAGCCGGTCTAATAGGTTCCCGAATAAAAATTTAAATACCCCCGGTATGTGAAGATAATTAATGGTATGGCCCTTATACGTTATTTCTTTAAACTTAACAGGTGAATTTTTCTTAATCTGCCGTATTAATATTTCAAGGTTTTCCCTGGCAGATTTTACATTTTTTGCTTTAAAAACCACGGCAAACTCATTCTGTCTGCCAAGATTAGAAGGTTTTGTTTGCAATAAAGCTATTTCGTTATCTATCCAGCTTAACAAATTTTTTTCTACATCTATTTTTAATTTCTTCTCGGTTTTTTCTATAATAGATTCAAGGTTATTTCTCGACTCATTATCCAATGATTCATTGAAGTTTTTAAACAGGTTTTTGCTATCATTAAACCCAATTTTAAAAACCGATGCAGTTCTACCCGGAGCTATTTTATTCACATCATTCTCCCCTTTTCCCGAGTTAACCAATACACTAAAATAAGAACCTGATGTGTCTTTCAGGCTTGTATATCCCGTAACTCTGAAAAGTCCTGATTCATCGATAGTAAAGTAAGCCGAAGTATAGTAAAGATATTCCGCCAGGTTGGAAATAAATTCGTTAGGCTTGCCCATTATACTGGTAACATAATTTCTAAAATAAGGATAGTTAATACAAATTGAAAATAATCCTTTACCCGATGTTCTTCGTGAAACATCTATATAATTTAGGTCCCTGCCAAGTGTAAGCTTGTCAAGTTGATCAATAGAAGCTTCCAATAAAACATAAACCGGAGAAAATAGCAACTGATTTTTTATAAATGAAAAATAATAGATGTCACGCGTTTCTTTATTGAAAAGCTCCATAATTTCATACCCATTATACTCTCTTTTGGTCACCAAAAGTTCATCACCTAGAAATTTGTTCAGATAGTTTTTAATATTCTTCAGCTTCGAAGTCTTTTTTAGATCAACCACAAATAAAAATTCATATTTGCCAGGTTTATACGGATGGAAAGATACCTGGATTTTTCTTGATCCAAAAAGCTTCAGGAGAATTTTTTTTGATGAAAGTATTGAATCGGTCTTTTCAATGCTTTTATTGATCTCAGAAAGCATTTGATTGGTTTTCAGATGCTCCCACGCATCGCTATGCACTATTTTATTCCATGCCGAAAAGGCATTTTCGGTTTCAATAATAAAAGCGGCATCTTTGGGAACCAGGTAAATAGATTGAAATTTTTCATCGGGCGTAAGAAAAAAGAAATATGCTGCTGCTGAAACCCCAATAATAACAATAGATGCAATAAATATCTTTAAAAACTTCTTCATCTGAAATAAACTTATATATAAAACATTTATTATCTAGCGTTTATTTATGTACATTCCTGTGTGGATTTGATAAAAAATCGCTCTGTAACCGTACATAAAAAGATTTTTTTGATCTCAAAATAAGATCACAAATGTTAAATTCAAATTTAACGGTTTACTTCAAATAATACCAGTTTTCAATTTATTTTGCTTTATGAATTTTTTTTTATCCGGCAAAAGTTTTACCAGGTAATTATCCCTTCCTTCTTTTCCCAATAACGATATGGAATACCCATTGCTTATGGCCAGTTGCCTGGCCGTATTAAAATCAATAAAAAGCCATTTAAACGGATCGTTTTTTATATTATTATATTTTATTTTATATGTTATTTCTCCATAATATTTTTCATAACTCGTTTTAACTGCAATATTTCTTAACCTGTATATGTATTTTACATCAGCTGAATCAAAAATAATTTGCCCCTTTTCAGTCAATAAATCTTTCGCGTGATTTAAGAATTTACTATATCCCCCCATGGTACCAGTCAAACCTATTCCATTCATCAATAATAACAAGGTGTCGAATTTTTCACTCTTAAAATCAAAAATATCTGAATTCACTACTTTTCGTATCCCCATTTTTTTCATCACATCAGAGGCAAGAGATGATACTTCAAGTGCAGTAACATCAAAACCCCTATTTTGCAATACAATACTGTGACATCCTGCCCCTGCGCCAATATCCAACACTTTGCCTTTGCATTTATTTAAGGCAATATGTTCCAGTATAGGCATTTGATTTATGGTGCGAAACAGGTATTTAACCGGAATATTCTCTCTTCCGGCAATATCTGATACAACATTTATTTTTTTATTTATGTTCCCTTTATAAAAATCATTTATAGCAGCACCAAAAGAGTCTTTATCAGGTGATAATATTGACATAACCAGTTAAGTTATTTAATTAAGTAAGCTACAGCTCTAACCGGAGAACCATCTCCATTTTTAATTTTTAGTGGAAAACAGCTAAAATAAAAATCTATATTTAAAAGTTTAGTAAGATTTGTTAGGTTTTCTATAATGACGATCTTCTCTTTAAGTATTTTTTTATGGGCATATAAATCCTTAGAATTAACAGCATCTGCAGAAATGGTATCAAAACCAATTCCTTTTAGGTTCAACATAAGCAAATAGTCCACTGCATCTTTAGTAAGTATGGGAAACCCTGAAAAATACTTTTCAGTTCCCCAGTATTTATCCCATCCTGTTTGAAAAAGAACAAAATCTGTTTCTTTCAGCTGGGTTTCATAGCCAGATATATCTTTTAACTTAATGAATTCTTGAGTTTGTAAACAATTAATCACCATACCTTTCCCAAAAAACCTGTCAGCAGGAAATGTAGATGTTGACCCTGATTCTTCATAAAAATGTACGGGGCAATCAATATGTGTTCCCGTATGTGTGGCAAATGATATCTGTGTCTCCTGGTACCCATCTTTTTTTATGGTATTAAGAAGGTTGATTTTAGGAAAGGGATCACCCGGAAAAACAGGCATACCTGAAGCTATTTCGTGTGAAAGATCAATAAGGTTACAGTTCATTCTATTCTAAGTAAGAAAGATACTATTATTCTACTAATGTATAAATAATTATAGTATTGATTTTACCAATAATGATGAAATTACATTATTAATTTTGTATTTTTAAACGGTATTTATTATTATTCGATGGAACCAACAAAATATATTAACTATCATGATCAAAAATAATATTTTAGCAAAACAAAAAAAAATCATTTTATCAGTCGGATTATTCCTGTTGATCATTATTATCCCTTCACACGGTCAAACAACTAATTTCATCTTAAATGAACTGGGTGTATTTAAAAAACATGGTGTAGACATAATGATTTATAATGACTCCTTTAATGAAGGAGGCTTTTTCGATGAGAAAGTAAACGGGATACAAATGATTCATCATGGAGTTCGAACGGTTACCGGCGGTGCGGTAAGGCTTAGTCCAACGCCTGAACAATGGGACCTTACTCCAACGGTAAAAGATCGTAAAATAAACGTTGCAGATAATAGTGTTCTGGTTACACTTTATTATGAAACGTATGATTTTTCAAGTAAAATAAAAGTAGAAGCAAAAGGAGCAGGTTGTCTGATAACTGTTATACTTGATAAACCATTGCCAAAAGAATTGGAAGGAAAAGCGGGCATGCATATCGAATTTCTTCCTTCGGCATATTTCAAAAAAACATTTTACATGGATAACCATCCGGGAATATGCCCTTTGTACCCAACAGGGCCAACGTCTCTTGAACCATTTGAAAATAAGACTCCCCAGTGGGGAGGACAAATAACGGCTGAGATTATAGGTGATACTTATGCCAAACCCCTTCCAATAGCAACAGGAAAAAGTCTTGTGTTAGCCCCTGACGATCCGAAATTACTCGTATCAATAAAATCATTACATGGTAAATTGAATTTCCTTGACGGGCGTAACCTAGCCCAAAATGGCTGGTATGTTATTCGTGAAATTATTCCCGCGGAGAAAACAGGTGAAGTTGTTCAATGGGTCATCACTCCCAACAGTATACCTGATTGGGTTCGTGAACCGGTAATTTCACATTCCCAGGTAGGGTATCACCCTAACCAGGAAAAAGTGGCAGTAATAGAACTTGACACAAATTATCAGCCAAAACAAACGGCTATTCTTTACAAATTAGGAGAAGATGGAAGTTGGATAAAAAAATTGGAAAAGGAAGTGAAAGATTGGGGAAGGTTTACCCGGTATAATTATCAACAATTTGATTTTTCATCGGTAAAAGACCCCGGATTGTATGTTATAAAATATGGGGATGTGAAAACAGAGGCATTCCCTATTGAAAATAATGTTTACAATACTATCTGGCATGCTACCCTCGATGTATGGTTCCCGGTACAAATGGACCATATGTTTGTTAACGAGGCTTACCGGGTATGGCATGGGGCCGCTCACCTTGATGATGCACTACAGGCCCCTTTGGATACAATGATCCACGATGGCTACAGGCAAAACAGCAAGACCGATTCTCCCTATAAACCCCTTGAGCATATTCCCGGGTTAAATATTGGCGGCTGGTTTGATGCAGGTGATTTTGATATCCGTACTAACTCACATTGTGAAACCGTATTATATTTGGCTGGAGCATGGGAAGATTATAAACTTAAACGCGATCAGACACTGGTTGACAAAAAACGAAAATATGTTGATATTCACAGACCTGATGGATTTCCAGACCTTCTGCAACAAATTGAACACGGTACGTTAGCCCTTATAGCCCAACACAGGGCAGTGGGGCATGCAATACGCGGAATTATTGTCCCTCATCTGCACCAGTATCACCATTTGGGCGATGCGGTAAATATGACCGATAACCTTATCTATGATCCAAATTTAAAACCTTTTGAAAAAGACGGCTTCACTTCCGGCACAAATGATGATCGCTGGGCATTTACAAATATATTTCCTCCGGTAGAATATCAGTCTGCCTCAGCACTAACAGCTGCCAGCCGGGCTTTGAAAGGTTATAATGATGAACTGGCAAAAGAATGTCTTGAAACAGCAAAAAAAATATGGGACAAACAAATTGATATGGATGATGAATACATTGATTCCTGGATTGCTAATGAACAGTTTGTATTCCTGAAAAATATACTTAAACGGGTGTTTATAAATGAAAAATTTAAATCAACTGTAGAATTATTAATCACTACCGGGGATAAAAAATACTCGGACTACCTGGAAAAATATCTGTGGTCTGATATTAAAAAACAAGTCAATAGAGAAACAGCTTACACTGCAAGGTTATATCCTTCCCTGATTAAGGTAATGCCCTTTATGAGTAAATCATTTAATACAGAGCTGAGAGAAAAGGTAATTGAGTTTAAAACGCAACTTGACTCTATTTATGTGAAAAATCCATACGGGGTTCCGGTTGGCCGCGGAGGATTCTGGAATGGTACATACTCGGTTATAGATTGGGCATTAACCACAGGTAAACTGCACAAAGCCTTCCCCGATATTATAGGTCCCGAATTTGCCATACGGGGATTGAACTATATTCTAGGTTGCCATCCGGCTTCAAACATATCTTTTGTTTCTGGTGTGGGAACTAAATCAAAAATGGTAACTTATGGAAATAACCGGGCCAACTTTTCATATATTGCCGGAGGAGTTGTACCGGGAATATACCTAATTCGACCTGATTTTTATGAAAATAAAGAAGATTGGCCATATATTTGGTATGAAAATGAGTGTGTTATTGATATGTGTGCCGGGTATATTTACCTTGCTGCAACAATAAATGATATATTATCCATGTAATGATGGAATACGAATAAAAGCATTATAATTTTGATGCCAAATTAAAAATATAAATACCTTTATTAATCTTGTAGTATAAACTTTATGATAAGTTTGAAAGATAAGAGGGTAGCTAATAAAGTTCAGAAATAGTATATTAATCTTTAGTCAGAAATCAATAGCCCAAAGTCGGAAAATGAAAGCTAAACTTTTTCTGGCTTCCGGATTCGGTCTCTTTTTTTCGAACTAACTATATTGTTACAAACTATGAAATTTTTATTCTATTTTCTCCAGGTTTTTATACTTCTTTTATGCATTCAACCGGTAAATAGTTGCTCAACATTTTGTTTAAGTGATGGTGATAATATTGTATTCGGCAGAAATTATGATTGGTCAATAGGATATGGATATGTAATGATAAACAAACGAAATGTAAAAAAAGACAGATACATTCCTTATGAAGAAAAACCTGTTAGCTGGATATCAAAATTTGGAAGTATTACATTTAATCAATATGGCAGGGAATATCCACTCGGAGGAATGAATGAAGCAGGTTTGGTTGTTGAAATAATGTGGTTATCTAAAACAAAATTTCCAGGTACTGACGAACGAATAGTATTGGATGAGTTAGGATGGGTTCAATATCAATTAGACAATTGTG